>JAFMJM010000145.1 GCA_017853455.1 Acidimicrobiia bacterium
CGCCGACCTGCACCGACGGGCGCTTGGCCTCGGAGCCCTCCTCGAACCCGGCCGAGGCCAGCACGCTGGCGCCCCCGATGCCGTCGCGGCCCGTGGCGGAGCCGAGGAGGATCGCCAGGTTGCCCTCGCCCTCGGCGCGGGCGAGCACGAGGCGCTCCTGGGGGAGCACGCCGATGCACATCACGTTGACGAGCGGGTTCTCGCGGTAGCAGTCGTCGAACACGACCTCGCCGCCCACGGTCGGGACGCCCACGGCGTTGCCGTAGCCGCTGATCCCCGACACCACGCCCTCGAAGAGGAAGCGCGTCCGGGCGTCGTCGAGCGAGCCGAAGCGCAGCGGGTCGAGCAGGGCGATCGGGCGCGCCCCCATCGAGAAGACGTCGCGGATGATCCCGCCGACCCCGGTGGCCGCACCCTGGGCGGGCTCCACCGCCGAGGGGTGGTTGTGGCTCTCGATCCGCAGGGCGACGGCCAGACCGTCACCGACGTCGATCACGCCGGCGCCCTCGCCGGGTCCGACCAGGACCCAGGGCGCCTCGACCGGGAACCGCTTGAGGTGGACCTTCGACGACTTGTAGGAGCAGTGCTCCGACCACATCACGGCGTACATGGCCAGCTCGAGATCGGTGGGGCCGCGGCCCAGCAGGGCGACGATGTCGTCGAGCTCGGGGTCGGTCAGACCGAGTTGGCGGTGGAGCGGTTCGTCGGCCACGGTCGGATGCTATCGGCCCCCGATTTGGCAAAATGGAACCCGGATAGACTCCCGATTCACGTCAGTGGTCGGCGTCGATTTGCACCTATGGCACCGGTCGGTTCCGCTGATTTCTCGATGACGATCGACCGATCGTCGGTTCTTCCCGAAAGGAACGCGTCGATGCCGCCGAAGAAGATGACCGCCGAGCACAAGCAGGCACTCGCCGACGGCCGCGCCGAGGGACGCGCGGTGAAGGCCTACCTCGACGCCCTCGACCAGCAGCGACCCAAGCGCGGTCGTCGCCGCACCGCCGACTCGATCAAGAAGCGCCTCGTCGCGATCGAGAAGGAGTTCCCCAACGCGTCGTCGCTGCAGCGGCTCCAGCTCGTGCAGGAGCGCCGCGACCTCGAGACCGAGCTCGACCAGATCGACACCACCGTCGACCTCGCGGTGCTCGAGGCCGACTTCGTGAAGGTCGCGAAGGCCTACAGCGCCCGCAAGGGCATCGAGTACGCCTCGTGGCGCGAGCTCGGGGTGGGCGCCGACGTGCTCAAGAAGGCCGGCGTCGGGCGCGTCACGCCCTGACCGGCGGACGGGCGGACCAGGGGTCAGGCCGCGGCGCGGGTGAGCAGGGCGCGGAGCAGTACGGCGCCGTCGGCCGACCCGAGGATGGCCTCGGCGGCCCGCTCCGGGTGGGGCATCAGCCCGACCACGTTGCCCGCCTCGCTGCACACCCCGGCGATGTCGTCGACACTCCCGTTGGGATTGTCGACGTAGCGCAGCACCACCTGGTCGAGGTCGTGCAGGCGGGCGAGCGTCTCGGCGTCACAGGTGTAGTTGCCCTCGAAGTGGTTGATCGGCAGGGCCAGCTCGGTCCCGACCGCGACCCCGTGCGTCAACGACGAACGGTCGGTCGCGACCCGGCACGCCACCGTCTCGCACCGGAACTTCAGGCCGGCGTTCTTCTGGAGCGCCCCCGGGAGCAGGCCCGCCTCGGTGAGCACCTGGAAGCCGTTGCAGATCCCGACCACCGGGCCTCCCCCGGCCGCGAACGCCCCCACGGCACCCATCACGGGCGAGAAGCGGGCGATCGCACCGGTGCGGAGGTAGTCACCGTGGGCGAAGCCACCCGGCACCACCACGGCGTCGAAGGCCGAGAGGTCGGTGTCGGAGTGCCACACCAGGTCGGCGTCTCCCCCCAACTGCTCGACGACCCACACGACGTCGTGCTCGCAGTTGGTGCCGGGGAACACGACCACACCGACCCGGGCGGCCATCGTCAGGCGCGTTCCCGCTCGTGCACCGTGACCGTGAACGCCTCGATCACCGGGTTGGCGAGGATGCGGTTGCACATCTCCTCGACCTGGGTGCGGGCGGTGGCGGCGTCGGGGGCGTCGACCACGAGCCGGATCGACTTGCCGATCCGCACGTGCGACACGTTGGTGAACCCGAGGGCGGGCAGCGCCCGCTCCACCGTCGTCCCCTGCGGGTCGAGGACCCCCGGGAGGTGCGTGACCTCGACCTGCGCTTCGAACTCCACGTCGGGATCGTACCGACTCGCCCCGGGGCGGGGCGGACCGCGTCAGCCCCGCGTGGGCGGGGCGTACCACTCGTCGAACGACCGGCCGGTCAGGAGCTCGAACGCCTCGACGTACCGGGCGCGGGTGCCCTCGATCACCTCGCGCGGCAACGCCGGGGCCGGCGGGCGCTGGTCCCAGCCGAGGGCGAGGTAGTGGTCGCGCACGTACTGCTTGTCGAACGACGGGGGCGAGATCCCGACCCGGTGGTGCTCGGCGGGCCAGTACCGCGACGAGTCGGGGGTGCACATCTCGTCGATCACGAGCACCTCGTCGTCGACGGTGCCGAACTCGAGCTTGGTGTCGGCGAGGATCACGCCCTGGGTCGCGGCCTCCTCGGCGACGAAGCCGTAGATGGCGAGCGTCGCCGCCCGGACCTGCTCGAAGAGGTCGTCACCGACCAGGGCGGCCGCCTCGGCGTCGGTGAGGGGCTCGTCGTGGCCGGCCTCGGCCTTGGTGGTGGTGGTGAAGATCGGCTCGGGCAGCCGCTCGGCCATCCGCAGCCCCGGCGGCAGCGGGGCGCCGCAGACCGTGCCCCGCTCCTCGTACTCCGACCACGCCGACCCGAACAGGTAGCCCCGGGCGATGCACTCGAGGCGCACCGGCCGGGTCCGGCGCACCAGCATCGCCCGGCCGGCGATGTCGGGGCCGGCCGTCTCGGGGAGGTCGGTGGGGTCGGAGGAGATCACGTGGTTGGGCCAGAGGTGGGCCGTCCGGGTGAACCAGTGGTCGGAGATGCCCGTGAGCACGCGGCCCTTGTCGGGGATCTCGTCGGGGAGCACGACGTCGAAGACCGAGACGCGGTCGGAGGCGACCATCAGCAGGCGGTCGAGCGACACCTCGTACATGTCGCGGACCTTGCCGGTGTAGAGGTGGTGGAGCGCCGGTCGGCTCACGCGGCACCCGGGTGGTCGAGCGCCGCCACCGACAGGCCCGCCCGGGCCGTGGCCCGCCCGAGGTCGAAGCAGGCGTCGAGGGCGGCGGCGTCGAGGACCGCCGTGACCTCGGCGTCGTCGGCCAGGACCTCGCGGAAGGGTCGGGCCTCCTCCCAGGTGCGCATGGCGTTGCGCTGCACCAGCCGGTAGGCGTCGTCGCGGGTCATGCCCGCCTCCACGAGGGCGAGCAGCACCGGCTGGCTGAACACCAGCCCGTGCGACGCCTCGAGGTTGGCGATCATCCGCTCGGGGTGGACGACGAGCCCCTCGGCGATGCCCCGGAACCGGACCGTCATGTAGTGGGCGAGCGTGAGGGAGTCGGGGAGGATCACCCGCTCCACCGACGAGTGCGAGATGTCGCGCTCGTGCCAGAGGGCGACGTCCTCCATGCCGGCGGTGAGGTTGCCGCGCAGCACCCGGGCGAGCCCGCACAGCTGCTCGGACTTCACCGGGTTGCGCTTGTGGGGCATCGCGCTCGAGCCCTTCTGCTTGCCCGCCCGGAACGGCTCCTCGGCCTCGCGGACCTCGGTGCGCTGGAGGTGACGGACCTCGAGGGCGAACGACTCGATGGCGGCGCCGAGCGACGCGCAGGCGTAGAGCACCTGGGCGTGCCGGTCGCGGGAGAGCACCTGGGTGGCGGGCACGGGGTGCAGCCCGAGCCGGGCGCAGACGTAGGCCTCGATGGCGGGGTCGACGTTGGAGTAGGTGCCCACGGCACCCGAGAGCTTGCCCACCGCCATCATCGTCCGGGCGTCGGCCAGGCGGCGGCGCTCCCGGCGCAGTTGGAGCGCCCACAGGGCGAGCTTGGCGCCGAACGTGGTCGGCTCGGCGTGGATGCCGTGGGTGCGTCCGACCATCGGGGTGTCGCGGAACTCGCGGGCGCGCTCGGCGACGACGGCCTCGAGCAGCTCGACCTCGTGGATGACCAGGTCGAGGGCGCGGGTGACCGTGACGGCGAGCGCGGTGTCGACGACGTCGGAGGAGGTCAGCCCGTAGTGCACCCAGGTGCCCTCGGGCCCACCGACGTGCGCCTGGACGACGTCGACGAACGCCGCCACGTCGTGGTCGGTGACCTTCTCGCGCTCCTCGATCTCGGTCACGTCGAACGACGCCCGCTCACGGATGGCGCGGGCCGCCTCGGCGGGCACCACCCCGAGCGACGCCCAGGCCTCGACCGCCAGGATCTCGACCTCGAGCCAGACCGCGAACCGCGCCTCGTCGGCGAAGAGCTCGGTCATGGGCGGCAGTGAATATCGCGGGATCAAGTCAGCGGACCTCCGTGCCGACACATTAGGCACCCCACCGACCCGGCGCCGGATGCGCCGACCCGGCCGGGTGGGGTCACGGACGGCACGGGGAGCACAGCACGGTGGGCGCAGCGACGATCGGCACGCTCGACGGATCGACCACCGCCGGCGCGTGCGCGAAGCACGTCGACACCCGGGCCGTCGGGACGTGCCGGGACTGCGGCGGGACGTGGTGCACCGAGTGCCTCGTTCCCCCGTCGTCGCGCCGCCAGCCCCTCCGGTGCGTGGAGTGTGCCCTGGTCGCCGCCGGCATCCGACCTCGGAGCCACCGTCCGGTCGACGGGAGTGGCGCGCGCCCCTGAGCCCGATCGGGTCAGACGCCCGCCGCGATGTCGGAGCGCCGCTGGAGGCCCCGCCAGGCGATGCGGTCGGCGGCGGCGTAGGCGCGCGACCGGGCCTCGGCCACGGTCGGACCGAGGGCGCTGACCGTCAGGACCCGGCCCCCGGCGGTGACGAGGTCACCGTCGACGAGGCGGGTGCCGGCGTGGAACACGAACACGCCCGGCTCGGCGTCGGCCTCGGCCACGCCGGTGATGACGTCGCCGGTGCGCGGCGACGCCGGGTAGCCCTCGCTCGCGAGCACCACGGTCACGCAGGCGTCGGGGGTGAAGCGGATGTCGGGGAGCGGGCGTCCGGCGGCGGCGGCGGCGCAGAGCTCGCCGAGGTCGGTGGTGAGCCGGGGCACGACCACCTCGCACTCGGGGTCGCCGAAGCGCACGTTGTACTCGAGCATCTTCGGGCCGGTGGGCGTGAGCATCAGCCCCGCGTAGAGCACGCCGCCGTAGTCGATACCGCGCCCCGCGAGCTCGCGCAGGGTGGGGCCGACGGCGTCACGCATCACCCCGTCGACGAGGGCGTCGTCGACCAACGGAACCGGCGAGTAGGCGCCCATGCCACCGGTGTTGGGGCCGGCGTCGCCGTCGCCGATCCGCTTGAAGTCCTGCGCGGGGGCGAGCGGCCGGGCGCCGTCGGGATCGCCGTTGCACACCACGAGGAGCGACAGCTCGGGGCCGGTGAGCCCCTCCTCGATCACCAGGGTGCGTCCGGCGTCGCCGAAAGCGTCGCCGGAGAGGTACGACCGCACGGCGTCGCGCGCTTCGTCGAGCGACTCGGTGACGACCACGCCCTTGCCGGCGGCGAGACCGTCGGTCTTGACGACGTAGAACCCGGGCAGGGTCTCGAGGAACGCCAGCGCGGCCGCCTCGTCGCCGGCGCCGAAGGTCCGGTGGGCGGCGGTGGGCACGCCCGCCGCGACCAGCACCTCCTTCATCCAGGCCTTGGAGCCCTCGAGGCGCGCACCGGCGGCCACCGGTCCGAACGCCAGGCGCCCGCGCGCCGAGACGGCGTCGACGACGCCGTTGACGAGGGGCTGCTCGGGCCCCACCACCACGAGGTCGATCCCGCGCGCGTCGGCGAGATCGGCCACGGCCCCGGGGTCGTCGGCGGCCACCTCGACGTTCTCGGCGATCCCGGCCGTGCCCGGGTTGCCCGGGCCGCACAGCACCTCGGTCACCGACGGGCTGTCGGCGAGGCCGCGGGCGAGGGCGTGCTCGCGCCCGCCGCCGCCCAGGACGAGCACCCTCACCGGCGCTCCATCACCACGGTCTGGTCGCGGGCGGGACCGACCCCGACCAGCGACACCGGCACCCCGGCGAGCTCCTCGATGCGCAGCACGTAGTCGCGCGCCTCGCCCGGCAGGTCCTCGAAGCGGGTGGCCTGGTCGATCTCGC
>JAFMJM010000146.1 GCA_017853455.1 Acidimicrobiia bacterium
CCCGATCGCCAAGATCGCCGCCCGCCTGGCGGTGGGCTACACGCTCGACGAGATCACCAACGACATCACGCGCGAGACACCGGCCTCGTTCGAGCCGACCATCGACTACGTGGTCACGAAGGTGCCGCGCTGGGCGTTCGAGAAGCTGCCCGGCGCCTCGGGGATCCTCGGCACCCAGATGCAGTCGGTGGGCGAGGTGATGGCCATCGGCCGCACCTTCACCGAATCGGTCCAGAAGGCCTGCCGGAGCCTCGAGACCGGCCGGCTCGGGCTCAACGCCGATCCGGCCGAGGCGGCCTACGACGACGTGAGCCTCGACGAGCTCGTCCGCCACGCCGCCACCGCCACCCCCGAGCGCATCTTCCACGTCGAGGCGGCGCTGCGGCGCGGGGCGAGCGTGGAGCGCCTGCACGAGGCGACCGCCATCGACCCGTGGTTCCTCGACCAGTTCGCCCAGATCGCCGAGGCGCGCGCCGACCTCGCCGCCAAGGGCGGTCCCGACGCCATGTCGCGCCGCGACTGGCGCCGGGCCAAGCGGCTCGGGTTCGGCGACGGCCAGCTGGCGTACCTCTGGGGCGTCGACGCCGAGCGGGTGCGCGCCGACCGGCTCGACGCCGGCGTGCACGTCACCTACAAGACCGTCGACACCTGTGCGGCCGAGTTCGCCGCCCGCACGCCCTACCACTACGGCACCTACGAGGACGAGGACGAGGTCACGCCGCTCGAGCGGCCCGGTGTCGTCATCCTCGGCAGCGGCCCCAACCGCATCGGGCAGGGCGTCGAGTTCGACTACTGCTGCGTGCACGCCGCGTTCGCCCTCTCCGACGCCGGCTTCGAGACCGTGATGGTCAACTGCAACCCCGAGACCGTCTCGACCGACTACGACACCTCCGACCGGCTGTTCTTCGAGCCGCTCTCCGAGGAGGGGGTCCGCAACGTCTGCGACGCCCTGTCGGGTGGCGACCAGCCGCTCGTCGGGGTGATCGTCAGCCTGGGCGGGCAGACCCCCCTCAAGCTGGCGCACGCGCTCGAGCGGGCGGGCATCCCGATCCTCGGCACCAGCCCGACCTCGATCGACCTCGCCGAGGACCGCGAGCAGTTCAACGCGCTGTGCGAGCGGCTCGGCATCCCCCAGCCCCCGGGCGGCACCGCCGTCGACGCCGCGGGTGCCCGGGCCATCGCCGCCGGCGTCGGGTACCCGGTCCTGGTCCGTCCCTCCTACGTGCTCGGCGGCCGGGCCATGCAGATCGTCTACGACGAAGCCGCCCTCGACGCCGCGATGGCCGAGCTCCTCGGCGCCGGGTCGCTGGGGCGTGAGGGTGGGCTCTCGGCCGAGCGCCCCGCCCTGATCGACCGCTTCCTCGAGGACGCGGTCGAGGTCGACGTCGACGCGCTGCGCGACCACACCGGCGGGTTCCTCGTGGGTGGCGTGATGGAGCACATCGAGGAGGCCGGGGTGCACTCGGGTGACTCCGCGTGCGCCCTGCCGCCCCAGACCCTCGACGCCGAGGCGGTGGCCACCATCGAGCGGCACACCCACGCCCTCGCCGACGCCCTCGACGTGCGGGGGCTGCTCAACGTGCAGTACGCGGTCAAGGACGGGCAGGTCTTCGTCATCGAGGCCAACCCCCGGGCGAGCCGCACCGTGCCGTTCGTCAGCAAGGCGACCGGCGTGCCGCTGGCCAAGGTCGCCGCCCGCGTCATGGCGGGCGCGACCCTCGCGGAGCTCCGCGACGAGGGGCTGCTCTGCCCGCCGAGCGAGGGCGGACACGTGGCCGTGAAGGAGGCGGTGCTGCCGTTCAACCGCTTCCCGACCGTCGACACCGTGCTCGGGCCCGAGATGCGCTCCACCGGCGAGGTCATGGGTGTCGACCGCTCGTTCGGACTGGCGTTCGTCAAGAGCCAGGCCGGCGCGGGCAACACGCTGCCGCGTTCGGGCACGGTCTTCCTGTCGCTCGCCGACCGCGACAAGCCGACCGGCCTGCGGGTCGCCCGGCGGTTCGTGGAGTGCGGGTTCGCGCTGGTGGCGACCTCGGGGACCGCGGCTGCGCTGGCGGCCGAGGGGCTCCCGGTCCAGCGGGTGGTGGCGAAGGTGGGCGACGAGCACGGCGACTCGGTCGACGCGGTCGACCTCATCGCCTCGGGGCAGGTCGACCTGGTGGTCAACACGCCCCGCGGTCGTGGACCCCGCGCCGACGGCGACCACATCCGCCGGGCCGCCACCCGGCACAAGGTCCCGTGCATCACGACCGTGGCGGCGGCACTCGCCGCCGCGGCGGGCATCGCGGAACTGGGCTTCGAGCCGATCGTGCGCTCGCTGCAGGAGTACCACGACGACCACCAGCTCCGGTTGGAGGTCTGAGCGTGGGGCGACGGCGCCGGCCCGGCGCGGGAGGATCGGGGACGGCGGCGGGGGTCGACACGACCGTCCGCCTCGGTGCGCTCGAGCTGGCCAACCCCGTCGTGACGGCCTCGGGCACCTTCGGGCACGGCGACGAGGTCGCGCGCCTGTGCGACCCGGCGCGGCTCGGGGCCGTGACCACGAAGAGCCAGGCGCCGTTCCCGTGGGCGGGCAACCCCGCCCCGCGGCTGCACCCGACCGCCGGCGGGATGGTCAACGCGGTCGGTCTCCAGGGTCCGGGGGTCGCGGCCTGGCTGGCGTCGGACCTCCCGCCCCTGGTCGCCCGGGGCGCGCGGGTGATCGCGTCGGTCTGGGGCCGGGAGATCGACGACTACGTGGCCGCCGCCGACGCCCTGGTGCACGCCGACGGGGTCGTGGCGGTCGAGGTCAACCTGTCGTGCCCCAACCACGGGCACGGCGAGCTCATCGCCCACGACCCCGTCGCCACCGCCGAGACGGTCCGGGCGGTCGTCGAGGTCGTCGGGGAGGTCCCGGTCCTGGCGAAGCTCTCGCCCAACGCCACGCACGTCGTGCCGATCGCGGCGGCGGCGATGGAGGCCGGGGCGACCGGGCTGACGTGCGTCAACACGCTGCGGGCGTTCCTCGTCGACGCCGAGCGGCGCACACCCGCCCTCGGGGCCGGCAACGGCGGGTTGTCGGGACCGGCGATCAAGCCGTTGGCCCTGCGCGTCGTCCACGACGTCACGACCGCCCTCCCCGGCGTGCCCGTCATCGGGACCGGCGGGATCGCGTCGGGCACCGACGCGGTGGAGATGCTGCTCGCCGGCGCCACCGCCGTCGGGATCGGGACCGCCACCTTCCTCGATCCGCGTGCGCCGTTGCGCATCCTCGACGAGCTCGTGGCGTGGTGCGCCCGCCACGGCGTGACCCGGGTGGCCGACCTGACCGGCGCCCTCGACGAAAGGCCCCGACCGTGACGCCGTCCAGCGCTGCCGACGACCCCGTCTGGAATCCGGCCACCGCACGCGACCGGCTGGTCCTCGCCCTCGACGTCGGGGGCATGGCCCAGGCCGAGGCGATGGCGGCCCGGGTGGGGGAGTGGTTCTCCACGGTGAAGGTCGGGATGGAGCTCTTCGCTGAGGCCGGCCCTTCGGCGTTCGCCCGGTTCCACGACCTCGGCTACCGGGTGTTCTGCGACCTCAAGCTCCACGACATCCCGACGACGGTCCGACGCGCCGCGCGCGTCCACGGGCGCAACGGCGTCGACTTCTGCAACTTCCACACCGCCGGCGGTGAGGAGATGCTCGCGGC
Source organism: Acidimicrobiia bacterium (assembly GCA_017853455.1). Classification (GTDB taxonomy): domain Bacteria; phylum Actinomycetota; class Acidimicrobiia; order IMCC26256; family PALSA-555; genus CAIUKV01. The sequence continues at coordinate 3,674 of JAFMJM010000146.1, forward strand.
GGGGGTCGAGGGGCTGCGCGAGGGCGCGGCCGACATCGGTCTTCCGGTCCCGGTCGCGCTCGGCGTCACCGTGCTCACGAGCGACCCCGACGCCGGCGCCTTCCCCGGGCGCCTGGCCACCGCGGTGGCGGCCGGTTGCGACGGCGTCGTGTGCTCGGCGCTCGAGGTGGCTCAGGCGGCGGCCGCCGGGATGCGCACGATGGTGCCGGGCATCCGGCCCGCCGGGGCCGCCCTCGACGACCAGGCCCGGGTCGGCACCCCCGGTGCCGCCATCGCCGACGGTGCGACCTGGCTCGTGATCGGGCGGGCGGTCACCGCCGCGGACGATCCCGCCGCGGCGGCTGCGTCGGTCCACGACGAGGTGGCCGGCGCGCTGGCCGGCTGACGGTCCGCGACCGACGCCCTCCCTACACTCGGCGCATGGCGACGCCCCCGCCCCTCACCGCCGAGCAGCGTCGGCTGGCGCTCGAGAAGGCGGCCCGGGCGCGGCGGCGGCGGGCCGAGGTCAAGGAGCAGCTGAAGTCGGGGGCGCTGACCCTGCCCGACCTGTTCGCCCTCGCGGAGGTCGACGAGCTCGTCGGCGGTCTGAAGGTCCTCGGCATGCTCGAGTCGCTTCCGGGCGTCGGCAAGGTGCGGGCCCGGCGGCTCCTCGCCGAGCTCGGCATCAGCGAGAGCCGCCGCCTGCGGGGCATCGGCGACCAGCAGCGGCGGCGGATCGACGAGCACTTCGGGTTGCCGTGCTGATCGTGGTGGCCGGGCCGTCGGGGGCCGGCAAGGGCACCGTCATCCGGGAGCTGCTGGCCCGGGAGCCGCGCCTGTGGCTCTCGGTGTCGGCCACGACCCGGGCGATGCGCCCCGGCGAGGAGCACGGCCGCGAGTACTGGTTCCTCACCCCCGACGAGTTCGCGGCGCAGGCCGACGCCGGGGAGTTCCTCGAGGAGTTCGCCGTCTACGACGCCCGGTACGGCACCCCCCGCGGGCCCATCGACGCCCACCTCGCCGCCGGCGACGACGTCGTCCTCGAGCTCGACGTCCAGGGTGCGGCGGCCGTCCGGTCGGCCTACCCCGACGCCCTCCTCGTGTTCGTCGCCCCGCCGTCGCGCGAGGTCCAGCGGGCCCGCCTGCTCGGCCGGGACCCGGGAGCCGACCTGGCAGCCCTGGAGCGGCGGCTCGACCAGGCCGAGGCCGAGGAACGCCGGGCGGCCGACTTCGACGCCGTGGTGGTCAACGACGACCTGGCCCGGGCCGTCGACACCGTGGCTGGTATCCTTCGCGATCGCCGCGAGCGGGGCTGAGGCGACGTCCGATCCGGGCGGACGCCCCCGGTCCGGTCGCCCCACCCTCGCCCCACCCCACGACGGGAGACCGACCATGGCCGAGCGCCGCGCCAACCTCATGGAGCCCCGGATGGAGCTGCTCCTCGACCGCGTGGGCTCGAAGTTCACCCTGGTCACGCTCGCCTCGATGCGGGCCCGCGAGATCAACGAGTACAACCGCAGCGGCGCCGAGGACCTCGGAAAGCTGGTCCCGCCGCAGGTGATCCTGCCGTCGAGCAAGCCGCTGTCGCTGGCGCTCGAGGAGATCCGGCAGGGCAAGATCCGCTGGATCCCGGTCGAGGTCGAGGCCGAGGTCGACGCCGAGGGCGACATCACGGCCGAGGTGGTCGACGTGGTCGAGGTCGCCGCCGAGGAGACGCCCGCCGAGTAGCGGGCGCCCCGCCGTCCCCATGGAATCCCCCGGTGACATGACGCGGGCCCTGCGGGGTCGGCGCATCGTGCTCGGCGTGAGTGGCGGCATCGCCGCCTACAAGGCCGTCGACGTCTGTCGGCGCTTGGTCGACGCCGGGGCCCACGTCGTGCCGGTGCTCACCGACGGCGCCCAGCGTTTCGTGGGTGCCCTCACCTTCTCCGCCCTGGCCTCCGAGCCGGCCCGGACCTCGTTGTTCGAGGGCGCCGATCCCATCCCGCACACCCGGCTGGGACAGACCGCCGACCTCGTGGTGGTCGCGCCCGCCACGGCCAAGACGATCGCCAAGTACGCCCACGGCATCTCCGACGACCTCCTCAGCACCACGCTGCTCGCCACCCGGGCGCCGGTCCTGGTGGCGCCGGCGATGCACACCGAGATGTGGGAGCACCCGGCCGTCGTCGACAACCTGGCGCTCCTGCGCCGACGGGGTGTCCACGTGGTCGACCCCGACGAGGGCCGCCTCGCCGGCGGTGACGTCGGCGCCGGGCGCCTGGCCGACCCGGCCCGCATCGTCGACGCCGCCGCCCGGGTGCTCTCCCGCGACGGCGACCTCGCGGGCCTGCGGGTCGTGATCACCGCCGGCGGCACCCGGGAGCCGATCGACCCGGTCCGCTTCATCGGCAACCGCTCGTCGGGGAAGATGGGATTCGCCATCGCCGACGCCGCCGCCGTGCGCGGGGCGTCGGTCGTGCTGGTCTCGACCGTCGACCGGCCGGTCCACCCGGCGGTCGCG
>JAFMJM010000004.1 GCA_017853455.1 Acidimicrobiia bacterium
CGGACCAGGCGGGCCCGGGCGCTCGTGGTCGCCCGTCCCGGGTACGCCACCGGACGCACCGGGAGCCGCCGCTTGCCGAGGGCCCGGTCGAAGCGCCGGGCGTCGGCGACGTCACGGGTCCGGGGCGTGTCGAACCCGACGGAGAACGTGACCGAGAGCACGTCGCCGACCTCGACCCAGTGGAATCCGTCGGGCGGGATGTAGACCCCGTGGCCGGGCGAGAGCTCGTACGCCCGGGCCGGGGGCAGGACCGCCGTCGGTGCCGCCGGGCACTCGTGGTACGCCGCGACCCGGGTGTCGTGCTCACGACGGTCGGGCTCGTCCTCGACCCAGACCGTCTTGGTCCCGGTGATCTGCAGGAGGAAGTTGTGGTGCATGTCGGGGTGTGCCGGGACGACCGATCCGGGCGGCGACACGAACGCCGCCAGGTTGATCCGACCGAGGCCACCGTCGACCGGGCCGACGAACGCCCGGATCTCCGCCTCGAGCGCCCGGGTGAGGTCGGCGTACTCAGGGAAGCGCTCGAGGTTGTAGATCCCGACGTAGCCAGGTACCTCGGCAGTACCCCGGATCGCCGCCGCGGCGTCGGGGTGGGTGCCGACGGCGGAGCGTCCCTCGTGCGGGTCGGACTGGACCTGGAGTGGCCGGAGCCACGACTCGGGAGACCGCTCGGCGATGCCGGCGAGGAACGCCGGGGTCAGTTCGGTCGGCGAGCCGAGCCGGTGCCGGACGGCGAAGCCGCCGTCGGGTGGACCGGGCACGCCCGAGAGCGGTTCGGGAAGGTCGAGCAGGGTGTCCACGGTCGGGAACAGGTCAGGAACCCGGCGCCTTCGGGTCGAACACGGCGCAGGGCACGACCGACCCCGCGTGCCCGATGAGGGTCCCGTCGACGGTGGACCGGCGGGTCACGCCCGGGGCCTCGTAGGTGCGCTGCTCGTTCATGGTGCTCCTGTCAGTAGTCAGTTGGTGGAATCGGTCGGGGCCGCCGGACCCGGGGACGACACCGTGATGAGGTTGAGCATGCGCCCGACCTTCGAACGCCGGATCACCGTCGGGGCCGTGTAGCCGGCCGCGTCGGCCCGGCCCGATGAACCCTGGCTCGGCGCGAACACGGCGCTGGGGGGAACTCCCGGAGCCGGGTCGGAGGCGGTGAGGCCGTTCAGGACCTGGCCCACGGCGACGCGGTCCGAGACCTGCGGTGCGACGTAGGGAACCGCCCCGACCTCCGGGGCGACCGGACTGACCGGAGCGCCCGAGTCCGCGGCCGGCGAGAACGCGGCACTGACCAGGCTGCCCCCGGGGGCCGAGGACGGAGCCCCGATCAGGGCAGGGTCGACGGGTGTCCGACGGGTCACGCCCGGGGCCTCGTAGGTGCGCGACTCGAACATGGCGGTTCCCGTCATTCGGTGGGAGAGGAAGGGACGGCGGGTCCGCCGACGCTGTAGGAGACGACCCCGATCAGGGTGGGGTCGACGGGGGCCCGGCGGGTCACGCCCGGAGCTTCGTAGGTGCGCTGCTCGTGCACGGTGCTCCTGTCAGTCGGTCGGGGTGAACGGAATCGGTGCCGAGGAGGCGACGGCGGCGTTGAGCATCGGGTCGACCCCGGAACGTCGGATGACGGCCGGTGCGGCGTAGCCGACCGACCCGGACCGGGCGGCCGATCCGCTCGTCGGGGCGAACACGGCGCTCGGGGCCGGCGCCGACGAGCCGAAGCCGATCAGGGTGGGGTCGACCGCGGCCCGCCGGGTCACGGCCGGGGGTTCGTAGTTGCTCATCTCGTTCACGCCTTTCCGAACGTCCACCGTCGCCGACCTAGCCCTCGAGTCCCCCCGACGCCGAGAAGGCGCCGCCGTTGAGGACCGGACCGACATCGACGCGGTTCGAGACCTTCGGTGATGAATAGGGAGACGACGCCGCGGTCGGGCCGTCCGGACCGGTCGGGTCGTCCGAGCCCGGGGTCGGCGTGAACACCGCGCTGATCGCCCCCAGGTCCGAGGACGGCAGTCCGATCAGGCTCGCGTCGACGACGGACCGGCGGGAGACGGCCGGAGCCGAGTACGTGGTCCCGGTGCGCACGGCGCCGGTCAGTCGTCGGCACCGGCCGGGGCCACCGGCCCCGGGGACAGCAACGACACGCCGTTGAGCATCGGATCGACCGACGAACGTCGGGTGACCGCCGGGGCGACGTAACGATTCACCCCGATACGGTACCCCACCGCCGCGGACCTCGCCGTCACCCCGACCGCCCGGCCCGGAGCGCCGCCCCGGCCGCCTCCGTGGCGTCGGTCATGACCACGGCGGTGAGCGCCAGCGAGGACGTGTCGGACTCCTCCACCCCGTGGAAGAGGAAGGCCGGCATGGCCACCGCGTCGCCCGGGTGGAGCACGATCTCCTCGGTCCGGTCGGGCGCCCGGTCGGGGTTCCGGCGCTGCGTTCCGAGGGTCGCCCCCGCCATCCGGGCCTCGACCTCGGGGTCGTCGTACCAACCCACCACCAGGCGTTTCGTGCCCTCGACCTGGACGAGGAGGTGGTGACCCCGATCGCAGTGGAACGGCACCCGGGTCCGGGGTGCCGCCACGAACGCGATCAGGTCGATGCTCTCCACCTGCTCGCCGGCGCTGCGCGCGGCCAGGACGAGCGGTGCCGCCAGGCGCAGCGCCGCCGCCCGGTACCGCTCGAGGGTGCCGAGGCCGGCCAGCATCACCCACGACTCCGACTCGGGGAGCCGGTCGAGCACGTCGACCACCGACGGCTGGTCGCGGACGACCTCGCCGTGGGGCAGCACCATGGGGAGCCCCACCGCCCGGTGGTAGACGACCCGTTCGGCGGACAGGTCGGTACTCGCCGCCGCCAGCGCCTCGGAGGCGAACAGCCCGAGGTCGAGGTCGGCCAGGCTCACCGGCACCCGCACCGGGTGCGGAGTGCGCAGATCGATCATCGCCGTCGGTGTCAGTCGGAGACGACGAGGGCGCTGCCGGCCAACTCGGCCAGGAACGCCTCGACGTCACGGGTGACGGCGTCCTCCGCTGCGTCGGGGTGCACGGCCCGGACGGCGGCGACGAGCGCCGCCACGTCGGCACCGCCGTCGAGGCTCCGCCAGACGATCGACCCGGTGTCGTTGAGGTCGATGAGCTCGTCGCCGGCCGCGGTGATGAGCACGACGAGGCCGTCGACCTCCTGGTGGAGCACGCCGGGGGCCCGTCGGTACGTCATGCCGAGATGCTAACCCGACCCGCCCGTTCGCCGGTGCTCGTCGAGGCGTTCGTCGAGCAGGTCGTCGAGCCGATCGAGCTGCTCGGTCACCTCGGCCAGCGCCGCGGCCGGGTCGTTGCCGCGCCGCATCGTCCACGCCGGCACCTGGGCCAGGCGTCCGGCGATCCCGAACGCGGCGTTGCGATGGGCGGGATCCGAGAACGACTGCATCGTCTGGAGGATCGCGTGCAGCACGTCGGGGCCGGTGAGCCGGTCGATCCCCGCCCCCCGGGGATCGGCACCCGCCGCGATCACCAGCCCGGCGAGCGTCACCGGACCATCGACCCGGGTTCCGGCGTCGACCTCGATGCGCTGCCGCGGATCCTCGGGCACCGCCTGACCCGCGACGGCGAGACCTTCGACCACGTCGGCGGGCACTGCGATCGGCCGGGGCATCCCCGTCGCCCGCACCGGCCCGCCGTCCGCCGGGGCGTCGAGCACCACGGCGTCGTCGGACACGACCCCCCGGCCAGAGCGCCGGGCCGCGAACGTCAGCGTCGACTTGCCCACGCCCGATCCCCCCATCACCAGCACCGGGCCACCCCGCAGGACGACGACCGCACCGTGGGTCAGGAACCGCCCGCGAACGGCGAACACCCGGCTGAGTCCCTGCAGACAGGCATTGCGGAAGCAGGCTCCGATCGACGGGACGTCTCCGCCCGCCCACACCCCGTCGGCGTCGGCGCGCGCCCGGAGACCGGCCACGTCGAGGTACATGGCGTCGTCGGACCACCAGATCGCGATCCGCTCCAGCGTGACGTCGGGCGGTCGCGCCGGAAGCTCGGGGGCGGCCTCGGTCAGGCGGATCTCACACTCGGGGTCGGCCTCCGTGAGGTCCGCGTCGCGGAACAACGACGCCACCGCCTCCGCGCGATCCAGGTCGTCGGCGACGACCCGCGTCGCGAGCCCCGCCACGTCGATCGCGACCCCGCTCCGGATCGACCCGACGTCGAGCGGTCCGCTCACCGCTCGTCCACCGAACCGGCCCGCCGGGCCGCGAGCGCGCGACTGCGGGCGCGGGCCGTCCGCCACCGGCCCCGGGCCAGCCGCACCAGCACCGGTCCGTGGATGTCCGGGTACTGGACGGCGACCGTCGCCGCCGGTGGGAACGCGATCCGCCACAGGTGCGTCCACGCCTCGCCACCGCGGCCGTCCTGAAAGAACGGCAGGAGGTCCTGGCGACGCGACCGCGCCGTCCCGGCTCCGCCGAGCAGGGCCGTCGACTCCGGCCACGCGTGCGGCCAGGCCCGCGTCCGCCAACCGCGTTCCCCGATGCGCACCACCGGATCGACCCCCAGGGTCGTGGTGATGCGCCCGAGCGCACCACCGACCACCGGGCCGAGACCGTCGGCCGCCACGAGCGCGTCGACGGCCGTCGGGTCGAGATCGGGGTCGCGCAGGACCCGGGCCACGTCGGCGTAGCCGAGGAGCCGCCAGAAACAGTCTTTGGTGACGTGCACGAGGAAGTGGACGAGCGCCAGCGCCGGGTCGGGCGCGCGCACCGTCGAGCCGTCGGGCATGGACCACGGGGTGGTGTGCTCCCATACCAGGTCGCGCGAACGGGAGGGGATCCCGGTCTTGTAGAGATCGAAGTGGAGGTCGACGGGCGTGTCACCGAATATCACGTTGACCGAACCGAGCACCCCGGACGCGACCAGGTCGCCGACCGAGTCGAGGAGCGGGTGGTCCGGCTCGAGGGTGGCCACGATCTCACGTGCCCGACCGATCGCGGCCGGGTCGACCAGCACGTCGACGTCCGACGTCGGTCGTTCCCCCGTGGCGGCGTACCAGCGCGCCTCGGCCACCACGCCCTTCACGGCCGCGACCTCGACCCCGATCGTCGCCAGCCGGTCGCGCACCGCCACCAGGCCACCGGTCAGGCGCTCGTGGCGCTGCCGGGTGACCAGCATCGACCGCTCCAGGTGGTCGTATCCGGGCCAGTCGGGGTCGTGCTCACGGACCCACGACGCCAGGAGCCCGTGCATGCCGTGGCGGTGCGCTTCGCGCACGAGGCCCTCGGCGTCGTCGGGCAGCGGGCCGGCCGGTCGCCCGGCGGCCAGTTCGACCAGGCACCGGGACGCCTTCGGCGACGCCGTCGGCGCCGTCACCGGGACGGACGGGGTTCGCGCATGGCGGCGAGCAAGGGGTCGATCGGCCCGACCTCCGCCGCCCGGGTCTGTCCGCCCGCCGCCAGGAACCGGCGCATCGGACCGTGGTGCGCACCTACCCCGACGGCGGCGTCGAGGGCGGCACTCTCGGTCACCAGCGCCGCCGGATCGTGGCCGAGCGCGGTGTCGACGACGTCCTTGACGGCGACGACCGACCGACGGTCGAGGTGGGTGAACGGCGCCAGGAACGCAGCCAGCGCGGCGTCGAGGTCGGCAGACGGGAGCCGGGCCTGCAGCCACCCGAGGGCCAACGCCTCGTCGGCGTCGACGTCGCGTCCGGAGAGGATCAACTCGAGCGTCCGGGCCCGACCGACCAGCCGGGTCCAGCGCACCGTGCCGCCGGCACCCGGCAGGATCCCCATCGCCACCTCGGGCTGGCCGATCACGGTCCGTTCGGTGCCCACCCGCAGGTCGAGCGCCGACAGGAACTCGCACCCGCCCCCGCGCGCGTAGCCGTCGACCACCCCGACGGTCAGGAACGGCGCGCGGTGGATCCGCTCGAACAGCGCCGCCGCGATGTTGGGCTCGGTGATCGGCTCGGCGGACCCTTCGGCCTCGAGGAGCACCTCCACGTCGCCGTGCATCAGGAAGAAATCGGGATCGGCGCTGCGGAACACCACCACCGCCACCGACTCGTCGGCCTCGACCTCGGGCAGCAGCCCGAACAGGCCGACCACGAGGTCGACACCGACGAGGTTGTGCGGCGGCAGGTCGAGCGTGACCGTGACCACCGCACCGTCACGCGCGACGTGCAGTCCGCCGTCGGCGCTCACGGACGGGCGAGCGCCGTGGGCAGGTCGGCGAACTTCACCACCTCGCAGGTCGGCGTGGCGATCTCACCCTCGGGCAGGAAGAACCGGAAGAACATCGTGCCGAGATTGCGCCCCTCGGTGTCGATCCAGTTGGGGTGGCCCGGGTCGGCGTGCGCCAGCACGAGCGTGAACCCGCCGTCGGGGTCGAGGGTCGTGTTGGCCCGGTTGCGACTCACCTGCCGGTTGACGTAGTCGTACATCTGCGACCAGCGGTTCCAGAGGCACAGGTTGGCGAACCGGCACTCGGGCCAGCGGCCGCGCACGACCAGGGCCTCGTCGTCGCCGATCAGGTAGGGCGCCATGGCGTAGGCGGCGTCGAACGCGGCGAACGCCATGTTGCCCGGCACCACCGGCGGACGGAACTCGTTGGGCACGCGCGACACGAACGGGATGTCGACGCTCGGGTCGGGACCCGGGTTGTCGACCGTCTTGGTGCGCACGTGGTTGACCACCCGCTGGAGGGCGGCGGCAACCCGGTCGTCGCCCCAGCGCGGCGGGGCCGGCGGTCGCTCGACGCACTCGATCGAGAGCGGGATGTGCAGGGTCTGCGACGCCGACGAGGAGTGCGGCCACTCGAAGTAGTGGCGGGTGGTGATCCGGCCCCCGTCGTCGGGGATCGCCAGCCAGTTGCGCTCCTGGGCCGGTCCGCCGAGGCGGATCTCGTAGCTGCCGTCGGCCGCGACGTCGATGTCGTCGTCACGCAGCACCCCGGAGGTGTGGGTGGCGTACGAACCGTCGGCGGCCCCGGCCTCCATCGTGAACGACGTGTAGACGGCCCCGGCCAGGTTGCCCCGCACCACGTACTCGTGCCCCGGCGCGACGGGGGTCTCGTAGTAGAGGGCGTCGGAGTTGTCGCCCGTGAACGACCGGGTGGGCGACACGATCCGGTTGAACACCGGCCGCTCCGGGTCGAACTCCTGGTGGGAGTAGAGGGCGCTCTGGAGGATGTGGGTGAGGTTGCGGAACCCCTCGGCGACGTCGTCGTCGGTCATGGCCGGTCCCGGCACGACCCACTCGTCGGCGGCCTGGCGCAGCAGCGCCAGCAACTCGTCGAACTTGGCACGGGACTGCAGCTCGCCCACGGGGCTCCCTCCATCGGTCGGGGCGCCATTGTCGCCCAGTCGGTGCTGCGGTGCACACCGCCGAGCCGGGTCTGCCGTCACGTCCGCGCCAGCATGGGTACTAGCACTCGATGCTAGCGTCGACGTCCATGGCCACCACCCGAACGACCTTCACCCTCGACGACACCCTCGCCGAGCAGGCCCGGCGCCTGGGCGTGAACGTCTCGGCCGCCGCGCGTGACGGGGTGGCGGCGGCCGTCCGGGCGGCGTTGGCCCGGGCCGACCGCGAGGCGTACCTCCGGACGCCCGAGACGGTCGACCCGTTCTGGGACGAGGCCCGCGCCTGGGGCGACCAGTGAACCGGGGCGAGGTGTGGCTGGCCCACGTCGGCCGCAAGCGTCGACCGGTCCTGGTCCTGACCCGCACCGAGGTGATCGACGTCCGGGCCCTCGTCACCGTCGCCGAGGTCTCGACCACCCGACGTGGCCTCGCCGCCGAGGTCGTGCTCGACCCCTCGTCCGTCGGCCTCGACCGCGAGTGCGTCGTCAACTGCGACGGCATCCACACCGTCCCGCGCGCCGCGCTCTCCGACCGGGTCGGCACCCTCGACGACGCCGTCCTGGCGGAGGTGTGCACCGCCCTGCGCTACGCCGTCGGCTGCTGACCGCTCCCCGAAGAGTTCAGAGGGTGTCGAAGCCCGGGAGGTGGCTGCCGGCCGAGTGGCCGCCGTCGACCGGCAGGTCGATGCCGGTCACGAAGCCCGACTGGTCGGAGGCGAGGTAGACCACGGCCCGGGCGATCTCGTCGAGGTCGGCCTCCCGGGGGATGCCCCGGTCGGCGAGGTAGTGGGTGAGCCCGTCGCCGAGCGCGGCGAGCCCACCGCCCCACGGGGCGAACATCGCCGGGTTCCCACCGGCCGGACACACCGTGTTGACCCGGATGCCCACGCGGCCGAGCTCGAGCGCCAGCGACTTGGTCAGCCCGCGGAGGCCCCACTTGCTCGCCGAATAGGCCGAGAGGCCGTTCATGCCGATCAGGGCGTCGAGCGAGGCGACGTTGACGATCGACCCGCCACCACCGGCGGCCATGAACGGGGCGACGGCCCGCACGCCGAGGTGCGCACCCACGAGGTTGACGTCGAGCACGCGGCGCAGGGTGTCGCCGTCGGTGGCGTCGATCCCACCGATGTGGAGGATGGCCGCGTTGTTGACCAGGACGTCGATGCGCCCGTGGCGCGCCACGGTCCGCTCCACCAGCACCGTCCAGCCGGCCTCGTCGGTCACGTCGAGGTGTGCATACGCGGCCCGGTCACCGAGTCCCTCCGCCGTGGCCGCTCCCCCGACGTCGTCGACGTCGACGAGCACCACCGACGCACCCTCGGCCACGAACCGCCGGGCGATCGCCGCACCCGTGCCCCGGGCACCGCCCGTCACCACCGCCACCTTGCCGTCGAGGAGCACGGCAGCAGCCTGGCACACCCGCCTCACCGGGCGCGCCCGGTCCGGGGCGGATCCTGGATATCCTCAGCCCGTTCCGACACCGTTCCGGTCCGTCTGGAAGACCGGTGACGTCGCACCCGGTGCATCCGGGGAGGAGTTTCGATGGGGCAGTCGTCACACCCGTCCGGCCGCAGACGGCACCCGCTCACGTCGGCCGTCCTGGCCGCCGCCCTGGTCGGCCTGCTCGCCCTCGCCGCCTGCGGCGGTTCGAGCGACACGTCGTCGTCCGCGCCCGACCAGAAGGTCGAGCGCAAGGCCGGCAGGTACATGGATTCAGTCGCCGTGAGGATCAAGAACGACCGGTCGAGTTCGATCTGGGTCGACAAGACGGACGAGAACGGCAACGTGTACGAGACGTTCTTCGTCGGGCTCTACGGGTTCGCTGCCAAGATCGACTCCGACAACCCGCATTTCGTCGTCCGGGTCGGAGACGGAGCCTCGTTCAAGGTCGAGGCCGGAAATGGCTTGCTCCACGTATGGCTGTCGATCAACGGCGAGGAACACAATTTCGCCGAAGGCAGGGTCGAGAACTTCAAGGCGGCGGGCGTCAACGTCCAGGTCAAGCGTGAGAAGGATGAAAACGGCTCCAAAGTCTTCCAACTCACCCTCACCTGACCGACGCCGGGCACTGCCCGGAGGACCCGCGCGGCCGAGGTGCTGCTCGCGAGTCGGGAACGGCGTCGTCTCGCGTCGCCGGCGGTTCGTCGGTCAGCGCAGCCGGATGGCGAGGACCACCGCACACACGATGCCGAAGACGCCGACGGTCCGCCGCAGGACCTCGGGCCGGAGCCGTCGAGCCGCGCGGGATCCGCTCCAGCCGCCGAGCGCCGTGAGCGGTGCCATGACGAGCACGATCCCCCACTGGACCGGGCCGAACAATGCGAACACGATCACGGCCACGCCGTTGATGGCGAACTGGAGCACGTTCTTCAGTGCGTTGAGCCGCTGCAGGTGGTCGGTCATGGCGATGCCGAGCGTGGCCAGCAGCACGACCCCGAGCACGCCGCCGAAGTAGCCCCCGTAGATCGTCGCCAGGAACACGCCGACGGCGACGAGGACCCGTCGCTCCCCCGCCCGCGCCTCCCCGGTGCGGGGATGGGGACGCTGCAGTCTGCGTTGCAGCCGGGGCTGGGCGAGGAGCAGGAGTGACGCGCCGAGCACGAGGAACGGGACGATCACGCCGAAGACCCGCTTGGAGGTGACTAGGAGGAGCGTGGCCCCGATCGACGCTCCGAGCAACACGACCGGGAGGAGTCGGCGGACGGTGGCCGACTGCCCGTCGAGTTCACGGCGGTACCCGGCGATCCCTCCCGCGTAGCCCGGACCGAGCGCCACGGTGTTGGTGACGTTGGCCGACACCACGGGCAGACCGACGGCGACCAGCGCCGGGAAGGTGAGCAGCGTGCCGCCCCCGGCCACGGCGTTGAGCCCGCCGGCCAGGAACGCCACCACGCCCAGCGCGACGAGCTCGACGGCGCTCACGTGGTGCACGGCCGCTGATGGTAGGCCAACGGAACCGTCGACTCGGTGGGCGCTGAGGGACTCGAACCCCCGACCCCCTCGTTGTAAGCGAGGTGCTCTGACCAACTGAGCCAAGCGCCCGGGACGGCGAGGCTAGCCCTCGGCCCGACATCACCACTGGGGTGCCGACAGATAGCGTGCGGCCCCGTCAGCACCTCACGAGGAGCCATCCGCATGCCGGGCATCACCCCCACGTCCCGTCGCCGCATCCGGCCGATCGGCCTGATGGCCGTCACCCTCCTGGCCGCGCTCGCCCTCACCGCTTGTGGGAGCGGTGCCGAGTACTTCGGCGTGCGCTCCTCGGCGAAGGGCGCTCCGGATTCGGTCGAGCGCAAGGCCGGGTTGCTCTACGACGGCACGGCCGTGTGCATCTTCAACCGGTCCCGCGACACCCTTTCGATCACCATCACCGGAAGCGAGGGCGGCCAGGACGGCTACGAAAACGTCAGCGGCACCGACAACTTCGATCCCGACACCCAGCGGTGCATGAAGAGCGACACCGTCACCGCCGGGAGTCGTGCGCTCGCCAAGATCACGGTCGCGTCGGGCGAGTCGTTCCAGCTCTCCGGCTTCAATCCGCCCGCTGGCTTCGGCGATCCCTGGATCGAGGTCAACGGCGACAGCCGGCCACTCGCGGTCGGGAGCACCACCGGCTTCAAGATCGACAAGCACCCGATCCAGGGCGAGCGCCTTCCCGACGTGAACGGGTGGAAGTTCTTCGTCGCCCGCATCTCCTGACGGGCGCACGCAGCACTCGACCGGGAGCCACCCAGTGACCGCCGCCGTCCTGATCGTCTCGCACACCCACTGGGACCGTGAGTGGTACCGGACGTTCGAGGTGTTCCGGGCCCGGATGGTCGACGCCGTCGACCGGGTGCTCGACCTGCTCGACGCCGACCCCGGCTGGGCGTTCCTGCTCGACGGGCAGGCGGTGATCGCCGAGGACTATCTGGAGATCCGGCCCTCCCAGCGTGAGCGCCTCGTCGGGCACGTGCGCGCCGGTCGCCTCGGGATCGGGCCGTGGTACGTGCAGCCCGACTCGCTCCTGCCGTCCGGGGAGAGCCACGTGCGCAACCTGCTCGAGGGCCGGGCCGTCGCCGACGCGCTCGGCGGCTCGTCGGCGGTGGCGTACGCCCCCGACTCGTTCGGGCACCCGGCCCAGTTCCCCCAGATCTTCGCCGGGTTCGGACTGGGCCCGTTCGTGCACTGGCGCGGCAACGGCGACGAGATCGACGCGCTGGGCGCGGTCCACACGTGGCGGGCCCCCGACGGCTCGGAGGTGGGCGTCTACACGCTGTTGCGCGGCTACTTCTCGGGTGCCCACCTCCCCGACGACCCCGAGGCGGCCGCGACCGCGCTCGCCGGCATCGTCGAGGGCTTCGGGCCGGTCGAGCGCGCCCCCGTGGTGGTGATGAACGGCGTCGACCATGCCTTCCCGCAGGCCGGGACCGGCGCCGCCGCGGCGCTCCTCACCGAGCGCACCGGTGCGTCGGTGACCCGGGGCCTCCTCGACCACCTCCGCACCGCCGTCGATCCCTCCGATCGGCCGGTGCACGAAGGCGAGCTGCTCGGCGGTCGCCTGGCAAATCTGCTCCCCGGGGTGTGGTCGGCCCGACTCTGGATCAAGCAGGCCGACCGGCGGGCCGAGGCGGCGTTCGTCGGTCGGGCCGAGCCGGCGGCTGCGCTCGGTCGCCTGGTGGGCCTGCCCGACGAGCAGCCCGCCCTGCGCCTCGCCCGCCGGGCCCTGCTCGTCAACCAGGCGCACGACTCGCTGTGCGGCTGCTCCGTCGACGAGGTGCACCGCCAGATGCGCGGCCGGTTCGCGACCGCGACCGAGTTGGCCGAGCAGACCGCAGCCCGGGTGCTCGGCCGTCTTGCCGGTCAGGACCTCGAGCGGGCCACGCCGCGCACCACCACACTCGACCTCGCCGTGTGGAACCCCACTCCGCAGCGTCGCACCGACGTCGTGCGCATCCCCGTCGACGGCCTGCCGCTCTACCGCATCGCCTGGAACGCCGTCGACACCCACCCGCTCGTGAGCGCCGCCGCCGGTCCGGGCGGCTACACCGTCGACGGCCGCCCGGTGCGGGTGGTCGAGGACCCCGACCCCGACCGCGTGCGCATGACCGAGGGCGCTCCCCCGCTCGTCGCCGAGGTGGTGGTCGACGTGCCCGCCTGCGGCTGGGCACCGCTCCACCTCGCGCCGGCCGACCGGGTACCCGACGTCGTCGACGACGGACGCTCCATCGCCAACGGCACGCTCACCCTCGAGGCCGACGACGACGGGACGTGCACCCTCACCACGCACGGCCGCCGGTACTCCGGTCTCGGCGTGCTCGACGAGTGCGGCGACCACGGCGACACCTACGACGCCGATCCCCTCGTCGATCCCCGCGGCGCGGCGCTGCAATCGGTGTACGTGGAACGGCAGCGGCACCCGTCGGGGATCGAGCGGCTCACCGTGACCCGCACCTACTCCGTGCCCGCCGGGCTCACCGACGACGGCACCGCCCGGCGCGCCGACACCGTGCCGCTCACCCTCACGGTCGAGGCCCGCCTCGCCCCCGGCGTCGACCGGGTCGACCTGACGGCGACCCTCGCCACCGACGCCCACGACCTGCGGGTGCGCCTCGGCTTCCCGTCCGGCGCGCCCGTGACCCGGTTCCGGGCCGCCACCACGTGCGACGTCGCCGAACGCACCCTCGAGCCGGTCCCCCACCACGGTTGGTGGCACGACCCGCCCGCGACCTTCCCCCACCAGGGGTGGATCGAGGCCCACGGCCTGGTGGTGGGCGCGCCCGGCCTGCCCGAGGGCGAGGTGACGCCCGACGGCACGATCCTGGTCACGCTGCGGCGCGCCGTGGGTTGGCTCAGCCGCGAGTCGCTGGCCACCCGGCCCATCAGCGCCGGGCCGGCGTTGCGCACCCCCGGCGCCCAGTGCACCGGGACGAGCGTCGCCAACCTCACGCTGCGGGTCGCAGCGCCCGGCGCCGACGCCGGCCTGGTGGCGGCCACCGCCCGGGCCGACGAGCTCGGGCTGTGGGCCGTGCCCGCCGGGCCCACCCCGCTCGTGCCGGCCGCCACCGACCTGGTGGGCGTGGAGCCCGCCAGGATCGGCTGCTCGGCCCTCAAGCCGGCCGACGACGGCGACGGCGTGGTGCTGCGCCTCGCCAACCCCACCGATCACACCGTGACGGCCACCGCGACCTTCCACCCCACGCTCGGGATCACCGGGGCGGCGGCGGTGCGCCTCGACGAGACGCCCACCGAACACCCAGCCGTGGAGACGACCACGGCACCGGACGGCGCCCTCGTCGTCACCGTCGGGGTCGGCGCCCACGGGCTCACCACCCTGCGGCTCCGCCCGCGCACCTGAGCCACTCCGTTCCGGCGGGCGGTCGGGCCGCCCGTTCGACCGCGGGCAGGCCGGGGCTCGCTCGTCGCGCCGTCGGCGACCGGGACCGGGGGGAGTGCCCCGGTCGGTCCGACGGCGTCGGCGTCACCCCGGCCCGCCCGTCCTGCGGCGAACGGCGGACCGGCGATCCGATGGAGTGCCGGATCGTGCGGTCAGGCGATGTCGGCGACCACGATCTCCCAGTCGGCGGCGGGCTCGATGCGGGCGACCTTCGGGGGCCGCCCGCGGGGGCGGCGCACGGTGACCCGACCGTTGACGATCGACTCACCACCCCACACGCCCCACGGCTCGCGCCGCTCGAGCGCCCCGGCCAGGCACTCGGACCGCACCACGCAACCGGCGCAGAACGCCTTGGCCCGGGCGATGTCGGCGAGGTCCTCGGAGAAGAACAGGTCGGTGAGGGTGCCCGCGTCGTCACGGCAGCGGGCGTCGACCCGCCAGGCGTCCTCGGTGGTCTCGGTGGTGATCAGGGTCAGGGCGGACATCGCCGGCTCCTCGGGCTTTGGCGGTCGGGTGGCTCGGGGTCGGGGTGGTCGAGGGATGGGGCTTCGGACGGACGTGAACGGTGACGAACGGGACGGACGGGCTCGGGCGAGGCCGGGGAACACCGATGATGACGACGGGGTGAGACAGTCACGACCCACGCCGTTCCCAGGCCTCCGGGGCGCCCCGGCGGCCTGGTCACCTCGCCGGCGGCGGTGCGCTCAGCAGGAGGTGGCAGGGTGCCGCCGGGGCCCGGGCTTGTGGCCGGTGCCGACGTACGCGAGCGCCCATGCGCACGCGGTGAACGCCGGAATGGCCCGGTGAGCGGCGCGCGCAGCCACGACGGTGCCCGGATTCGGGTTCGACGTCGGGGTGGCGAGCATCAGGGGCCTCGGGTGCCTCGGGTGGCGGTGCACCGCCCGGACGGGCGGCTCGGACCAGTGTGGCAGCCCCGACGACCCCCTGCCACCGAATTAGGGTCGTGCGTATGCCCACGCCCGATCTCGCCGCCGTCACCGACCTGCTGGAGGCCCAGCGGGCGGCCGACTGGCACGACGGGGCGCAGGTCTACGTGTCGATTCGGGGCGAGGTGCTCCTCGACGCAGCCGTGGGCGATTCCCGCCCCGGGCGGGCGCTGCGCACCGACGACCGGATGCTCTGGTACTCGTCGGGCAAGCCCCTCACCACGGTGGCCGTGCTCCAGCTCTGGGAGCAGGGTCGGCTCGGCCTCGACGACCGGGTGGGCGACCACGTCGACGGCTGGGGCAACGGCAAGGAGACCGCCACCCTCCGGCACGTCCTCACCCACACCGGCGGCTTCCCGATGGCGCGTGACTACCCGTTCGACCGCGACGTGACCAGCGCCGAGGCGGTCGCCGCCGTCGCCGCCTCGCCGGCCGCCTGGCTCCCCGGCGCCCAGGCGGGCTACCACGCCGCGAGCGGCTGGCAGATCCTGGGGGCGATCGTCGAACGGGTCGACGGCCGACCGATCGAGCGCTACCTCCACGACGAGGTCATCTCCCCGCTCGGCCTGACGGGCACGTCCCTGGGCATTCCGCTGGCGGAGCAGGAGCGCCTCGGCGACGCCGTCGTCCCGGTCGCCTGGAAGGGTCACCGGCTCCCCCGCGTCGACGCCGACGGCACCATCGAGATGGTCGAGTACCACGCCGACCGGTATCACAACGAGCCGTGGCACATCGCCAAGATCGAACCGGGCGGCGGCATGCGCGGACCGGCCCACGACCTCGGCCGGTTCTACGAGTCGCTGCTCGGGTGCGGGCCGGCGGTCCTCGAGCCGGGCACCGTCGAGGTGATGACCGCCGTCCACCGCTACGGGCTGAAGGACGCCGTGCTCGGGCTCAACCGACCGTGGGGCCTCGGCGTGCAGGTCGACTTCACCGGCGGAACCACCCGCCGCGCGTTCGGCCACGGCGGCATGGCCACCAGCCGCGGCCTGGCCGACCCCACGTGTGGCCTGGTGCTGGTCGTGGTCGCCAACGGCCTGGCCGGGTTCCTCGAGGCCGAGCGGCGCGTGCTCGAGGTCACCGATGCCGTCTACACCGCTCTCGGTGACGAGGTGGCGCCCCTGCGCAAGCCGGTCGAGCAGCTCGGCGCCTTCGGCCTGAGCACCTGACCTTCTCCACTCCGCCCCGCCCCGGCGCGTCCGTCGACGGCGGCCGCGACCGACGTCAGGCCGGGTGGGCGATGCAGTCGAGGACGGCGGCGTGGATCGGGGCGGGAGCGGCGACGATGTCGCCGGAGTCGAGCCAGGCGTCGGGGTCACCGGACCAGTCGGTGACCATCCCACCCGCCTCGCGCACGAGCAGCGCGCCGGCGGCGACGTCCCACGGACCGAGCGCCTGCTCGAAGTAGCCGTCGTAGACCCCGGCCGCCGTCCAGGAGAGGTCGAGGCTGGCCGCCCCGGCCCGGCGGAGGTCCTCGAAGGTCGTGAGCGCCTTCCGGAACACCGGGAAGTAGCCGTCGAGGAGGCGGGCCTTGGCCCGGAACGGGAAGCCCGTGGCGCACACCGCCGACTCGACGGGCCGCTCCCCCACGGAGAGACGAACCCCGTTGCGGGTCGCGCCCCCGCCCGCCCGGGCGGCGTAGGTGTCGCCGAGGATCGGAGCGTGCACCACCGCGACCAGCGGGGTGTGGTCGGCCACGAGGGCGATCGACACGCCCACCACCGGGTAGGCGTGCAGGAAGTTGGTGGTGCCGTCGAGGGGGTCGACCAGCCAACCGAGTTCGGCGCGCTCGCCGCCCTCCTCCTCGCCGAACACCGGGAGGCCGGCGCCCTCGGTGAGCACGGCGCGCACCGCCCGCTCGGCGGCCGTGTCGGTGGCGCTGACCCAGTCGCCCGGTGCCTTGGAGCGCACGTCGCGGGGCGATCCGAACGCCTCGCGGATCACCGCCGCGCCGGCGTCGGCGGCGACGGTCGCGACGGCGAGCAGGGCGTCGAGGTCGAGGCGGCCGTGCGTGCTCACGCTGCACCTCCGTCGGGGGGCGTCACGGCGGCGACCAGCGCCTCGACCAGCTCCGGGGTTGCGCCGGCGAGCAGCTGCCGGCGCGCCTCCCACTCGCTGGTGGCCAGTTCGCGGTGGTGGACGTCGCGCACCGCAGCGCCCGCCTCGGTGCAGATCAGCCAGCCGCCGAGGTAGTCCCACGGTCCGTGCCGGTCGGGCAACGCGTCGATCATGGCGTCGATGCGCCCGGAGGCGACGTCGCACAGCGACAGGGCCGCCGAGCCCATCGCCCGGAACTGCTTCCAGGCGAGCACCCGCTCGGGCATGCCCGAGATGGCGACGACGGCGTCCTCGACCCGGGTGGCGCTCGACGGCCGGATGACGTCGCCGTCACGGCGGGCCCCCTCGCCGCGCACGGCCGTGATCCGCTCGCCGACCGGCGTGTTGGTGACGAGCGAGCACAGCGGGCCGTCGGCGTCGAGGGCGCACAGCGAGATCCCCCAGTACGGGATGCCCCGGGCGCAGTTGGTGGAGCCGTCGACCGGGTCGACCACCACGGTGATGGCGGCATCGGCGCGCCCCGTCCGGCCCGACTCCTCGCTGACGACCGTCACCGGTGCGGCGTGGAGCACCCGGCAGACCGCTTCGTCGACGACGAGGTCGAGCGCATACTGCCCGGGCCGGTCGGTGCGGTCGCGTCGGGCCGCCTCGCCGATGCCCGCCAGCGCCTGGCGGTGGGCGTCCGCGGCCGCGTCGAAGCAGTCGAGCAGGGCGTGCGGATCCACGCCCGGAGGCTACCGGCGGGTCGGTGCGGCACCGGGCCCGGCCGGTGGGTGCCACCCGGTACGGGCCAGGTCGGCGGGCTGGTCGAGGTCGGCGAACGCGTCGACGCCCGCCACGGAGAGCCACGCCGACTCGTCGAGTTCGGTCACCGGGATCCGCTCCAGTAGGGCACGCAACGACCGCTCGCCGGCGGCGAGGAGAGTCTCGACGACCGGCCGCACGGCGACCGGGAAGCGGGCTGCCAGCGGCTGGCGGCGCCCGGCGGCCACCGGCACCACCGCCCCGTCGGCCGGATGGTCGCGCAGGAGGGCCAGGAGACCTGGGGTCAGACCAGGCTGGTCGACGGCGACCAGGAGTACCCCACCGTCGGTCACGCCCCGATCGGCCAACGCTGCGAGGCCGGCGGCGAAGGCGGCCAGTGGTCCGGCACCGGGCGGGTCCTCGCGCACGGCCACCAAGCCCGACGCGCCGGTCCCGACCTCGACGACCGGGTCGGCCACTGCGGTCACCACGCCGACCATCCGGTCGACGAGCCGCTCACCGTCGAGCTCGAGCGTCGCCTTGTCGGTTCCGAGCCGGCGGGCGGCGCCGCCGGTGAGCAGGATCGCCGCGACGCTCACGCGTCGGAGGCCGCCGGGCCGACCAGGTGGTAGTCGGCGACGGTCCACCCGAAGGTGTGTCGGTCGAGGCCGACCTCGTTGCGGACGACCGAGCCGTCGCGCAGGGTGAGCCGGGTGCGGACCACCGCCCGGTCGCCGATGACGTCGAGCCCCTCGACGTGGACCTCGCCGGCCAGGTGCTGAAGCTCGGGACGCTCGCGGTAGGCCGCACGCTTGGCGGCCATGAACGCACGCTTGTCGAGTCCGTCACGCAACGACGGCCCGGAGAGCGACCAGAGCGCGTCGAAGTCGAGGCGGTCCCACGCCAGCTCGTAGCCCACCGCGATGTCCTCGGGGGTCGGTCCGGGGTCGCGGGCGTACACCACGACGACGGCGCCCACCAGCAGCAGGACGAGCGTCGCGACGACGGCGACGGTCACGCGAGCTCCCCGGCGATCGCCGACACGGCTGCGGCGAGGGTGAGGTCGAGCTCGGTGAGGCCGCCGGCGTCGTGCGTGCTGCACACGACCCGGAGCCGTCGGTAGCGGAGGTCGAGGTCGGGATGGTGGTTCATCGCCTCAGCCCGGTCGGCGATGGCCACGATGCACTCGACCGCCGCCGGGAACGACCGGAGCGTGAAGGTGGCCTCGATGGTGTCACCGACCCGCTCCCAGCCCGGAAGGCCGACGAGCCCGGCGGCGACGGCGTCGTCGGAGAGGCGGTCCATGCCCCCATTGTGCCCGGGCCAGGGAGGGGCGTCGGTCGTCGGGCCTGCCCGGCCCGGCCGGGATCAGCGGTCGCGCAGGGCGTCCATGATCCGGGCGCAGGCCACCCCGTCGGCGGCGACGGCCGCCTCGGGGTCGGGGGCGCCGGTCCGCGCGGCGTCGCGCACCACCTCCGCCCAGCGGCGCATCGGCACCAGGTGCGGGTCCTCGGCGGGCGGGTCGAACGTGAACACCTCGTGGGTGCCGTCGGCGTCGCGGCGGGTGATCCGCCGGTCGGCGACGACCTCGAGCGCCCCGTCGGCGCCGATGACGGTGACCCGCTGGGGAACGGTCACCGGGGCGACGAAGGTGGTGTCGATGGTGACGCTCGCCCCTCCGGCGTGGTCGAGGGTGGCGGTGAATCCGTCCTCGGCGGTGCAGGCGTGCATCCGACCGTCGGCGTCGGGGCGCTCGGTCACGGTGGTGCGCAGCAGCGCCGAGGCCGCCACGACGTCGCCGAGGGTCCAGCGCAGGAAGTCGAGGACGTGCGATCCCCAGGCGCCGATCCAGCCCCCACCCTGCGCTGCGTCGAACAGCCAGCCGTAGGGGCGCAGCGGCACCCGGGACCCGCTGTTGTACGCCGTCCACTGCACGTGCTCGACCGGCCCGACGGCGCCGTCCCGGATCAGGCCACGGAGCACCGTGCGCACCGGGTGCCAGCGGAACTCGAAGTTCACGAGGAGGGGCACCCCGGCGGCCGTCGCCCGGTCGGCCATCGCGAGTGCGTCGTCCTCGGACGTGCCGAACGGCTTGTCGCACAGCACGGCCCGACCGGCGTCGAGGGCCCGCTCGACGATGTGCCGATGGGCGAAGGGCGGCGCGTGGACCGCCACCAGGTCGGCCCGGGCGATCGCGTCGGCGACCGCCGCGTCGTCGCGCGGTGAGACGACGTCGATCACCTCACAACCCTCGGTGGCGGCGAAGACCGGGGCGACGACGCGGGCGCCGAACCCGCGTCCGACGACCACGACCTTCAGGGGTGCGGTCATCCCGCCGTGAGTGCCACGGTGAGCTCGACCTCGACCGGGGCGCCACGCGGCAGCGACGCCACCCCGATGGCCGAGCGGGTGTGGCGACCGGCGTCGTCCCCGAAGAGCTCGAGCAGGGCCTGGCTGGCGCCGTCGGCGACCGCCGGTTGCTCGGTGTAGTCGGGCGCGCTGGCCACGAACACCGTGATGGTCAGGACCCGGGCCACCCGGTCGAGCGATCCGAGCTCCGCCCGCACGAGCGACACGGCGTTGAGCAGCGCCAGACGGGCACACGCGACCCCGGTCTCGGTGCTCACCCCGGCGCCGCACACCCCGAGCGCCGGGAAGTTGCCCTCGGCGTCGCGGGGAAGGGCCCCCGAGGTGCGGGCGGTGTCACCGTGCACGACGACGCCGAGGAGGGGCGCGTGGGGGGCGAACGGTCCCGGCAGGGTGATCCCCGCTGCGGTCATTCTCGCTTCGTGTGCCACGTCGCCCCCTCGGTTCCGAACGAGGGCGTGATGCTACCGACGACGTCGCACCGGACGGCGCTCGGCGCTACCCGGTGAAGGTCGGCTCCGGAACGGGCTCCGGCTGCGGTCGGGGCTGCTCCTCGTACGCACCGATGTCGACCGTGCCGCCGTAGACCCGCACGTACGGCTCACCCCGCTGGTCGTAGGCGTCGCCCTCGAACGACGGCAACGACGCCGGACCGGCGTTCAGCGCCGGGCTGCCCGCCAGGAGTGCGTGGGTCAGGGTCGGACCACCGTTGTCGGCCAACGGCCCCAGCTTCAGCGCCGCGGCGGCCACCCCGGTGACCGTGCCGCCCAGGTTCGTCACCGTGACGCTCGAGGTCCCGACCAGCGAATGGTCGGCGGTCACCGTGGGATCGACCGGCCCGGTCGCACGCCCGAGATCGGCGTCGCCATTACCAGCCAGGATCGTGCTGACCAGACTGACAACCCCCGGCGTCGGGACCGGATCCGCCGCCACCGAACCGATGCCGACGGTCTTCACCGCGATGCCGTCGACCGCCCCCGCCGCCGAGTTCCCCGTGATGGTGTCGGCCACCAGGACCGTCCCACCCGGACTGGCCAGGATCGCGCCACCCGTCCCGCCGGCCTCGTTGCCCGAGATCGTCGAGTTCACGGCGACCACGGACCCGGACCGGGTGGGTGCCAGGTAGAAGGCGTAGATGCCACCACCGTCACCTCCGGCGACGTTTCCGGAGATGGTCGACTCCTCCACGACGATCCCGTCGTGGGTGGAAGCGGCGATCCCGCCACCGTCACTCCCGGCGTCGTTGTCGGCGATCGTCGTCCGCCGGACCGTCAGCGTCTGGTTGCCGGCGAAGATCGCTCCCCCGCGGGTGGTGGCGGCATTCTGCGTGAACGACGAGTCGGTGATCAGTGAATCACCGGCGTCGATGTACAGCGCGCCCCCACCGGAGGCGCTGTGGTTGCCCGTGAAGGTCGAGCCGGAGATGGTCAGGTCACCGTTGGCGACGTGGATCGCTCCACCCTCGTAGAGGGACGCGTTCCCGTCGAACTCCGAGTCGGAGACGACGATGTCCCCACCGGGATTGGTGAAGTAGAGCCCGCCTCCCTCGCGCCCCTTGTTCGCCAGGAACGAGGTGTGGTCGACCACCGTCGAGACGGCCGAGGAGACGTAGACGCCGCCGCCGCCGCCGTTGTAGTCGGTCGTGTTGCCGGCGACGATCGAGCGGAGGACGCTGACGGTGGCGCCGGTCGACCCGACGAAGATCGCACCGCCTCCTGCGGGGGCGTGGTTCGCGTGCAGCACGCTGTCCGACACCGTGACGTCGGCCGACGAGCCGCTCCCCACGAAGATCGCGCCACCCCTGCCGTACACACCCTCCCCGCCGGTGATGTCGACGCCGGAGACGTCGACGCTCCCCGAGACCCCCGAGAACGCCAACACGGTGTTGCCCGACGAGCCGCCCTCACGCCAGCCACCGTCGATCACCGCGACACCGTTGCCGTGGATCGACAGCTCCTCGGTGATCGTGGGGAGGTCGCTCGCCAGGGTGATCACCCCGGTGAGGCTGGGCGCGAACTCGATCACGTCGTGACCGCCGGCACCGTTGGCGTCGAGGATCGCCTGGCGCAGCGACCCGGGCCCGGAGTCGTTCACCGAGTCGACGGTGAAGGTGGCCGAGGCGCCCGCGGCGACCGGGGCGAGGAGAGCGGCACCGGCACCGGTGACGACGATGGCGCCGGACCCGGCCAGGGCGACGGCCCGGCGACGGGACGTGGTGGAACGCGACATGACGAACTCCTCAGGACACGATGACCGGACCGTGGAACATAGTTCCACGCCGAAGCGACGGGCCAGGCCGGACCGACGACCGGGCAGTGTCCGCACCGGGGTCGTGGTCCTGTGGCTCCGGGGGTGGGACTCGAACCCACAACCTGTCGGTTAACAGCCGAATGCTCTGCCGATTGAGCTACCCCGGAATGGAACGGCCGTGAGTGTACCGCCGACCCCGCCCGGGGCACCGGCCCGGACCCGACCGGCCGGGTCCGCCGCCGTCAGCGGCCCAGGCGCACCGGCATGGTCTTGAGCCCGTTGTTGAGGTTGGAGCGCACCCGCCGGGTCGGACCGGTCGGCTCCACCACCGGGAACGTCGTGAAGAGCTCCTCGAAGAACACCCGCCCCTCCAGGCGGGCGAGGTGGACACCGAGACAGAAGTGCTGGGCGATCCCGAACGACAGATGGGGGTTGGGCGAGCGCCGGATGTCGAAGGCCTGGGAGTCGGCGAAGACGGCCTCGTCGCGGTTGGCCGACGTGTAATACATCGCCACCTTGTCCCCCGCCGCGATCGGCACGCCCCGGATCTCGGTGTCGGCCTGCGCGGTGCGCCGGAAGTAGTGGAGCGGGTTCGCCCACCGCAGGATCTCCTCCACCGCCCCGGGGAGCAGCGACGGGTCGTTCCGGACGGCGGCGAGCTGCTCGGGGTGCTGGAACAGCGCGTCGAGCCCCGACGACAGCATCGTCTTGGTGGTGTCGTTGCCGGCCGTGACGAGCTGCACGAAGAACGAGCCGAACTGCAGGTCGTCCATCGGGCCGTCGCCGAAGTTGCCCGCCAGGATGAGGGAGGTCAGGTCCTCGCGGGGCTCCTCGGTGCGCCGCTGGGCGGCGAACTGCATCGCGTAGACGGCCATCTCGGCCATGCCGTTGGAGGTGCGGTAGCCGTCACCGGCGAGGTCGGGGTCCTGACTGCTGGTCGACTGCTCGGCCCAGGTACGGATACGGGCCCAGTCCTCCCGGGGGATGCCCACGAGCTCTCCGACCACCTGGCTCGGGAGCATGCCCGCCACGTCGTGGACGAACTCGACGTCGCCCTGCTCCCCCGCCTCGGCGAGGATCTCGCGGCACATGGCCCGGATGCGCCCCTCGAGCCCCGCGATGACCTTGGCCTTGAACGGCTCGGCCATGGGCTTGCGGTAGGCCGTGTGCCGGGGCGGGTCCATCATGAGGAGCATGTTGCGACTCGCGGCGAGCTGCTCGGGCGGCTGGTCCTCGAGCACCACTCCGCCCACCTCGGCGGAGAACAGTTCCGGGTTCCGAGCGACGTGCATGAGGTCCTCGTGGCGGAGCACCGCCCAGTAGCCCGGCTCGTCGGGCATCTCCTGGAAGTGGACCGGGTCGGTCCGACGCAACTCGGTGAAGATCTCGTGGAACGGCCCGTCGACGTAGAGGTCGGGGTCGTAGATGTCGTAGGTCGTGGTCACGGCTGCCTCCAGATCGCGGCGCCCCTGCCGGGACGACCACCCGATTCAGCACTATCTTGCCCGAGATCGTCCACGACCCGGGAGGTCCCGTGCACCGGATCCGCACCGCCGCCCTCGGCGCTGCTGCCGCCCTCGCCCTGGCCGGCCTCGCCACCATCTCCGCCGGTCCCGCCGGGGCGGCGGCGACGAAGCCGATGAGCACCGCCCGGGCCGCCAAGGTCTACACGGGGGCGGTCTGCCCGTTCAACGCGGTGTGGAAGGAGTACACCGTCGCGGTCGACAACGCGAAGGCCGCGGGCAACCCCCTGACGACCGGCTCCACCCTGCCCGCGCCGCTCAAGGATGCAGCTGCTCGCGCCGCTGCTGCGTCCGTCGAGGCCGAGGGGGCCTTCCGGAAGCCGCCCGCCCCTTGGCCGGCGAAGCTCGTGTCCAACGTCGACGTCGCGATCGCCTACAACGCCCAGGCCACCGCCTACTTCCGGGCCATCGCCGACGCCACGACCATGCCGGCCGCCACACCACTGTTCGACGCGATGGTCGAGGCGCAGAAGATCAACCTTCCGATCCTGCGGACGGGACTCGGGCTGCCGTCCGACGACCCGTGCGCGGATCGCTCGGCCACGCCCGTGGCGACTCCCGGCACGGTCGGGCCCGTCGCCACCGAGCCCGGATCGCTGGACGGGTACTGGATCGCCGGCAACGTCTGGATCATCAGGGACTGAGCGGTGGGGCCGGAAGGGATCGAACCTTCGACCGAGGGATTATGAGTCCCCTGCTCTGACCACTGAGCTACGGCCCC
>JAFMJM010000005.1 GCA_017853455.1 Acidimicrobiia bacterium
ACCACGACCACCCGGCCGCGGACCACCACGACCACCCGTCCGGGCGTCACCACCACGAGTCGGCCGCGGACGACCCCGACGACGCAGCCCCGGGTGACGCCGTCGACGGTTCGTCGCGGCACCCCGTGATCGACCGTCCCGAACGTCCCGGCCGCGCTGCCCGCGCGCGGTGCCCGCCGGGCTACTTGAACCAGATCCGCTGGTATTCGCGGCTCTGGGGGTGCAGGAGCAGCGCGACGAGGCCCACGTCGAACAGGAACGTGAGGATCAACGGGAACGTCAGCACGTCGGCGCCGAACGCGACCACGAACAGGACGAGGCGGACCGCCGCGATGATCGTGGCGAGCAGGTAGCCCCACCGCTTCTCGTTGGCGATGCCGTAGGCGCCGACGGCGAGCAGCCCGCCCGCGAGCACGAGCAGGGGGTTGAAGGTGATCAGGTCCAGGACCCCCTCGATGTAGCAGAGGATCGTGGCGATCACGAGGGTCTGGGGCTGGAACTGGTTGACGAACCGGCGCTCGCTCACGGCGCACATTGTTGCCGGTCCGTCACCGTCCCGTGGACCACCCGCCGGACCGGGTGGGCGGTCGACCTGCGGGCTCAGGAGGGCCGGGCGCGCTCACGGAGCTGCCCGCACGCGGCGTCGATGTCGACTCCCCGGTTGCGCCGGATCGTGGCGCCGACCCCGTAGGCCCGCAGCACGTCGGCGAAACGACGGACGCGGCGCGGATCGGGGGCACGTCCGGCGAAGCCCGCAGTGGGGTTCAGGGGGATCAGATTGACGTGGGCGCCACCGACGCCGGGCCAGGCCCGGAGGAGCACCCCGAGCGCGTGCCCGTGCTCGAGGTCGTCGTTGACCCGGTCGATGACGGCGTACTCGAACGTGACCCGCCGACCGTGCGCCCCGGCGACCTCGGCGGCGGCGTCGAGCACCTCGGCGATGGGGTAGCGGCGATCGAGGGGGACCAGGCGGGAGCGGAGTTCGTCGTCGGGGGCGTGCAACGACACGGCGAGGGTGACCGGCAGGGCCTCACGCGCCAGGCGGCGGATCCCGGGGGCGACGCCCACGGTGCTGATCGTGAGGTGCCGCGCCGACATCCCGTAGTCGCCGTGCAGGCGCTCCACCGACTCCCAGACCGCGTCGTAGTTGGCGAGGGGTTCGCCCATGCCCATGTAGACGACGTTGGAGACCCGTTCCGGACTGGCGTGCTGGGCCCGGACGACCTGCTCGACGATCTCGACGGCGTCGAGGTGGCGCTCGAGCCCGGCCTGTCCGGTG
The DNA here is from genome assembly GCA_017853455.1 of Acidimicrobiia bacterium. GTDB lineage: Bacteria > Actinomycetota > Acidimicrobiia > IMCC26256 > PALSA-555 > CAIUKV01. The sequence goes on from JAFMJM010000005.1 coordinate 1,280, forward strand.
GCACAGAACGTGCACGCCATCGCGCAGCCCGCCTGCGACGACACGCACACCGTCGAGCGTGACGGATTGCGCATCAGGACGGTCTCGATCTCGGCGGGATCGCGGACGGTCCGCCACAGGAACTTCGCGGTCAGACCGTCGGTACTGGTCTGGCGCGTCACCTCGACGAGGGTCTCGGGCAGGGCCTCGGCCAGCAACTCACGCACCGTGCGGGGGAGTGTGGTGAGCGAGGCGAGCGGGGCACGGCGCACGACCAGGCCGTCGCGCACCTGCGTCGCCCGGTAGGCCGGCTCTCCCCACTCGGCCAGGAGGTCGCGGAGCGGCCCGACGTCGGGCGTGCTCCGGGTGAGCCGTTCGCCGGTCACGCGAGCGCCACCCGGTAGGCCCGGTCGACGCGGCTGGTCACGAAGCCGAGGGAGCGGTAGAGGGCGACGGCGGGGGTGTTGGCGGCGTCGACGAAGAGCATGCCCACGGCCAGCCCGTGCTCGTGGAGATGGGTCAGACCGGCCAGGACGAGGGCACGTCCGATCCCCTCGCCGTGGGCCGACGGATCGACCCCGATCACGTAGATCTCTCCGAGGGGATGCGGCTCGTGGGGCGGGGCCGCCGGGTGGATCTTGGTCCAGCACGATCCGACGATCCGACCGTCGCGTCGGGCGACGAGGAAGCCGTCGGCCCGGAACCACGCCTCGGTCAGCCGGAGGGCGAGGTCGGCGCTGGTCCAGGTGCCCTGATCGGGATCGGCGGCGAACGAGCGGGCGTTGACCGCCAGCCACTCCACGTCGTCGAGCCCCGGGCGGAACGGCGCCACGGTGACGTCGGCCGGGAACCGGGCCCGACCGGCGACGGGGAGCAGCGTTCGCATCTGCCACAGCTCACGGGAGACTCGCAGCCCGCGACCGGCGGCGAGGGCGTCGGCGTCGACGTCGGCACCGAAAACCCAGAGCGTCACCCCGGTCGCGCCGATGGCCCGGCCGTGGGCGATCCCGGCGTCGAGGAGCGCGCCCGGGACGTCGTCGTCGCGATGGTCGGGATGCACGGTCATGGAGCACTCGACGTCTCCGGAACCGCGGTCGACGGCGCGGAGGTATCCGACCGGATCCCCGATGCCCGGCACGCTGGCGGCGAAGCCCCGTGACCCGGCACCGGGGTCGGCGAGGTCCAGCCACACCGCCTCGCCGAGGGCGGGATGCTCGTCGCGTCGTTCGCTGCGATCGGCGAGCGTACGGGCGACGGCGCGCTCGTCCGGGTCGGCGGTGCCGTCGGGAGCGGCGTCGAACGGGCGCACCTCGACCACGGGCCGAGGGTAGCGTCGCCGTCGTGGCCGATCCCGCGAAGACACCCGCACCGCGTCGGTCGACGGCCGAGAAGGCCGCGGCCAAGAAGGCCGCCGCGAAGCGGGGCGGGACACGGTCGCCGGCGGCCGGTCGGAGCGGAGCGGCTGCGAAGCGACGGCACCCCCGCGGGGCACCGGGCCGGGCCCGGACCGTCGCCGAGCGACTGGCCCGGGAGTACCCGGGATCGGCCCGTGACCTCTGCGCCCTCCGCCACGACGACCCGTTCCAGTTGCTGGCGGCGACGATCCTCTCCGCGCAGTGCACCGACGAGATGGTCAACAAGGTGACCCCCGCGGTCTTCGCCCGGTACCCCACGCCCGCCGACCTGGCGGCGGCGAACCCGGTCGAGCTCGAGGACCTGGTCCACTCGACCGGGTTCTTCCGCTCGAAGGCGAAGAACCTCATCGGGATGGCCACGGCCCTCGAGGAGCGCCACGCCGGCGAGGTGCCGACGGAGCTCTCCGACCTCGTGAAGCTGCCCGGGGTCGGGCGGAAGACCGGCAACGTGGTGCGGTCGGTCGCCTTCGGCCTCCCCGGGCTGCCCGTCGACACCCACGTCGGTCGACTGGCGATCCTCCTCGGGCTCACCGACGAGACCGACCCCGTGAAGGCCGAGTTGGCCCTCGGTGACCTGGTGCCCGAGGACGAACGGGGTGCCTTCTCGCTGCGCATGATCCTGCACGGACGCGCGGTGTGCGACGCCCGGCGACCGAGGTGTGACGTCTGCCTGTTGGCCGACGTGTGTCCGTCGGCGTTCCGGGTCTGAGCGTCAGGCGAGGTGCCCGGCCGCCCGCTCGAGTTGGCGCCGGGCGGTGACGAGCGACCGCTCGGCGGCGAAGAGATCGGCAGCGACCGCCGAGTCGGGAGTGTCGTCGTAGTGCGCCGCCACCGCCGTCACGCGCCGCACGAGCTCTTCGACCTGGGCGCGGAGGGTCGACAGCTCGGCGAGGTCGGAGTCGGTGGACACGGCGCCAGCCTGGTCCGGGTGGCCTCCCGGTGCCAATCGGTGGCGGGCACGGCAATCCGGAGGGGGCGGCGGCGCCCCACGGTTACCATCGGCGTTCCCATGCTCACCCGACTCGACCTCCGTGGCGTGGCCGATCTGGCCGCGGCCCTGCCGCCGCCGGCCGACGATCCCGGACCGATCGACGCCGTGCGGGCCATCGTCGCCGACGTGCGCTCCCGGGGCGACGACGCCGTCCGGGACTACACGGAGCGCTTCGACGGGTGCCGGCTCGACGACCTCCGCGTCCCCGACGCGGAGTGCCGCCGGGCGCTGGCGTCGCAGCCCCGAGCGGTCCGGCGGGCCCTCGACGACGCCCACTCGGCGATCGTCGCCTACCACCGTGCGCAGGTGCCGACGGGCTTCCGCCACGACGCGCCGGGCGTGCGGATCACCGAGCGGATCGTGCCGGTGGCCCGGGCCGGTTGCTACGCGCCCGGCGGCCGGGCGACCTATCCCTCGACCGTGCTGATGACCGTCACCCCGGCCCGCATCGCCGGTGTCGGTGCCGTCGCACTCTGCGTGCCACCCGGCCCCGACGGCGCCGTCCCCGACGTCACCCTCGCCGCCGCGGCCGTCGCCGGCGCCGACGAGGTCTACCGGATCGGGGGCGCCCAGGCGATCGCGGCGCTGGCCTACGGCACGGCCAGCGTCCCGGCGGTCGACGTGGTCGTCGGTCCCGGCAACGCCTACGTCGCGCTCGCCAAGCGGGAGGTCGCCGGACGTGTGGGCATCGACGGCTTCGCCGGTCCGTCCGAGGTCGTGGTGGTCGCCGACGACTCGGTCGACCCCACCTGGGTGGCGGCCGACCTCGTCGCCCAGGCCGAGCACGGACCCGGCGGGACCGCGGTCCTCGTCACCTGGGACCCCGGGGTCGTGACGGCCGTCGACGCCGCCGTGGGGCGACTCCTCGCCGACGCGCCCCGGCGGGCCGACATCCTCGCCACGCTCGAGGTCGGCGGACGGGCCGTGCTGGTCGACGACCGGGTCGCGGCCCGCCGCGCCGTCGACGTCCTCGCTCCGGAGCACGTCGAGGTGATGTGCGTCGACCCGGCGGAGTTCGCCGCGGGCATCGGCAACGCCGGGGCCGTGTTCGTCGGTCCGTTCGCCCCGGCTGCGCTCGGTGACTACGTCGTGGGCACCAACCACGTCCTGCCCACCGCCCGGACCGCCCGCTTCGCCGGTGCCCTGCGGGTCGAGACCTTCTGCAAGCCGGTGCACGTCGTCGAGGTCGACGCGGCCGGACTCGAGCGGATGGCCGACGCCCTGGAGACCCTCGCCGGGGTCGAGGGCCTGCCCGAGCACGCCCGGTCGGTCGCGCTCCGTCGGAGTCGACCGTGAGCCCCCTGCCCGAGCCCCGCGAGGACCTCCGGGCCCTCGAGGGCTACCACTCGCCGCAGCTCGACGTCGACGTCCGGCTCAACACCAACGAGAGCCCGTTCCCGCCGCCGCCCGCGTTCGTCGACGCCTGGACCGACGCCCTGCGTGCCGCGCCCCTGCACCGCTACCCCGACCGGGCGGCGTCGGCCCTGCGCGACGCGATCGGCGCGCACCTCGGGCAGCCCGGCGAGCGGATCTTCGCCGCCAACGGCTCCAACGAGGTGCTCCAGACCCTGCTGCTGACCTACGGCGGCCCGGGTCGGCGCGCCCTGGTCTTCGAGCCCACCTACGCCCTGCACTCGCACATCTGTCGGATCACCGGCACCGAGGTGGTCGAGGGGGAGCGCGACACCGACTTCCGGATCTCGCCGACCGAGGCCGGCTCGCTGATCGCGGCCGAGCGCCCGGCGGTGGTGTTCGTGTGCAGCCCCAACAACCCGACGGGCACCGTCGAGGCGCGCGCGACCCTCGACGCCATCGTCGGTGCGGCGCTCGACCACGGTCCGGCGCTCGTCGTCGTCGACGAGGCGTACGGGGAGTTCGCCGACCGGTCGGCCCTCGACCTGGTGGCCGACGACCTCCCCGTCGTGGTCGTCCGGACCTACTCGAAGGTCTGGTCGCTGGCCGCCCTGCGCCTGGGCTTCGCCGTCGGACCGTCGCGGATCGTCGACGAGCTCGACAAGGTCGTGCTGCCGTACCACCTGTCGGTCGCCACCCAGACCGCGGGGCTGGCGGCGCTCGCCTTCGGCGACGCCATGCAGGAGCGGGTCACGACCCTGGTCGCCGAGCGGCGCCGCCTCGAGCACGCACTCGCACTGCTCCCGGGCCTGACCGTCTTCCCGTCCGGGGCGAACTTCGTGCTGTTCCGGACCGCCGGCGACGGACACGCTCTCTGGCAGGGTCTCGTCGACCACGGCGTGCTGGTGCGGGACTTCTCGCGCTGGCCGCGCCTCGACGACTGTCTGCGGATCACGGTCGGGACCCCCGACGAGAACGACCGGTGCGTGGCAGCGCTGCGCGCCGTCCTGGAGGGACGATGAGCAACCTGCGCACGGCCACGCTGCGGCGGGAGACCAACGAGACGACCGTCGAGGTGACCCTCGTCGTCGACGGCGGCGGGAACGCGTCGGCGGCCACCGGCATCCCGTTCTTCGACCACATGCTCGAACAGCTCGGCAAGCACGCGGGCTTCGACCTGAACGTCGCCGCCACCGGCGACCTCGAGGTCGACCTCCACCACACCGTGGAGGACGTCGGGATCGTCGTCGGGAGCGCCCTCAAGGAGGCACTCGGTGCCAAGACCGGCGTGCGGCGGTTCGCCGACGCGCTGGTCCCGCTCGACGAGGCGCTCGTGCAGGTCGCGCTCGACCTCTCGGGTCGGCCGTTCATCACGTACGCCGTCGACCCCGTGGCGGAGTGGATCGGCACCTTCGACCCGCAGCTGTGCGAGGAGTTCTGGAGGGCCTTCGCCTTCGCCGTGGGCATGACCCTGCACATCCGCTCGCTCGAGGGGGTCAACGGGCACCACGTGATCGAGGCGTCCTTCAAGGCCGTCGCCCGCGCTCTCCGCGACGCGGTGCGGATCGAGGGGACGGGCATCCCGTCCACCAAGGGCACGCTCTGACCGTGGGCGTCGACCTCTACCCGGCCATCGACCTGCGCGGCGGGCGGTGCGTCCGACTCCACCAGGGTGACTTCGCCGCCGAGACGGTCTACGGAGACGATCCCGTCGCGGTCGCCCGGGGCTTCGCCGCCGAAGGTGCACCCTGGATCCACGTCGTCGACCTCGACGCCGCCCGGACCGGTGACCCCGTCAACCGCGAGGTCATCGCCGGGATCTGCGCAGCGGTCGACGTGCCGGTGGAGTGCGGTGGCGGTGTGCGCGACCGCGCCGCCGCAGCGGCGCTGCTCGACCGGGGGGTCACCCGGGTGGTCGTCGGGACCGCCGCCGTCGAGCAGCCCGACCTCGTCGACGAGCTCTGTCGGACCCACGCGGGTCGGATCGCCGTCGGGCTCGACGCCCGGGGCCGCGACGTCGCCGTGCGGGGCTGGCAGGCGGGGAGCGGGGTCGACCTGCTCGACCTGGCGGTGCGCTTCGCGGCGTCGGGGGTGGCGGCGCTGATCGTGACCGAGATCGGGCGCGACGGGACGATGCTCGGCCCCGACCTCGAGCAGCTCGGGGCGGTCCTCGAGGTGACGGATCTGCCCCTCGTGGCGAGTGGAGGGGTGGGCGACCTCGACGATCTCCGGGCCCTGGCCGGGCTGGAGCGGGCCGGACGGCGGCTGGCCGGGGCGATCGCGGGTCGGGCGATCTACGAGGGTCGCTTCACCGTGGCCGAGGGCGTCGCCGCCCTCGGTGGCTGACGCGACGTCGCGTCGGCGAAGTGCGACCCGGTCCCACGGGGTCGCGGCGGTACGGTGCAGGGGTCACCAGGATCCCGGAGGACCGATGAGCGACGCCCAGACGATCGACGACCACTTCTTCCGCCAGTACCGCGAGCTCCTCGACGCGGAGGACGCGGCGTTCGACGAGTTGGAGCACGCCTACGAGGAGGGTGACCGGGAGCACTGGCAGGGCGACCTCGACTCCTGGCACGCCGCCGTCGCCCGGCGGGTCACGTTCCTGAAGGGTCACGGCTTCCTGGCCGGCTGACGGACGCGGTCCCGACCGCGGTCACGACCGCGGGCTGCGGTCCGGTTCGGCCACGACGGCGTTCACCAGGTCGACGACCGGGCCCGTCGCACCCACGAAGAAGTGATCGGCGCCGGGTACCTCGGTCACGGTCGTCGAGCGCCACGTCCGCGTCGCGTCCCGGAGCACCTCCGGCGACACCAGGTCGTCGCGTGCGCCGACCACGATGCGCTTGGGCCGAGCGTCGGCACCGAGCGCATCCAGGTGGTCGGTCCAGTGCAACGGCGGCGCGACGGCGACCCATCCGACCACCCGCCCGTCGCGTACGGTGAGGGCGAGGTCGGCACCGAACGACCACCCGACCATCAGGATCGGCAGTGGCCGCCCCAGTTCGACGCGCACCGCGGCGTCGACGGCGTCGGCCGCGGCGACGACGTCGAGGCGCTCTCCGTGACCGTCGGACCACACACCCTCGCTCCGCTCGACGCCGCGGAAGTTGAATCGCGCGACCGCCACGCCCGTCAGGCCGCGGAACAGGTCGCCGACGAGTTGCGCCCGCATGGAGCCGCCGTACTGCGGATGCGGATGACACAGGAGCACGGCCATCCGGGCCTCGGGACCGGGCGGAATCCACTCGGCCTCGAGGGCGACACCGTCGGTCGTCACGACCGGCAGGGGTGCAGCCGTGGTCATCCGGGCACGATCCGGCCGGCGGCACCGACCCGGTCGCAGACGAACGCCAGCACCAACGCCTCGTCGCGCCAGGCGTCGTAGCGGCCGGACGGTCCGGAGTGGCCGGCCCCCATCTCGGTCCGCAGCAGGACCGGCCGGTCACCGGTCCCGACGGCCCGCAGCTTGGCCACCCACTTGGCCGGTTCCCAGTACTGCACCCGGGGGTCGTTGAGACCGGCGGTGACCAGGATCGCGGGGTGATCGACCGGTGCGACGTTGTCGTACGGCGAGTACGACTTCATGTAGTCGTAGACCCCGGAGTCGGCGAGCGGGTTGCCCCACTCCTCCCACTCGGTCACGGTGAGCGGCAGGCTCGGGTCGAGGATCGTCGTGAGGCAGTCGACGAACGGCACCTCGGCGACGACGGCGGCGAAGGCGGCGGGCGCCAGATTGACGACGGCGCCCATCAGGAGTCCGCCGGCGCTGCCACCGCGGGCCGCCATCCGCCCGGGGCTCGACCAGCCGCCGTCGACGAGGTGCCGGGCGCAGGCCACGAAGTCCGTGAACGTGTTGCGCTTGTGGAGGAGCTTGCCGTCGTCGTACCAGGCGCGGCCCAACTCGCCGCCGCCCCGGATGTGGGCGATCGCGTACACGACACCGCGCTCGAGCAGGCTCAGGCGGGCCACCGAGAAGCCGGGATCCATCGAGATCTCGTACGACCCGTATCCGTAGAGCAGGAGGGGTGCGGTCCCGTCGCGGGGTGCGTCGCGCGGGGCGACGATCGAGATCGGGATCCGGGTGCCGTCGTCGGCCGTCGCCCACTCCCGGTGCGTCGTGAAGCGCTCCGGGTCGTACCCGGCCACGGGCTGGCGCTTCACCAGGGTGAGCCGACGGTCCACGAGGTCGTAGTCGAAGGCCGTCGATGGTGTCACCAGCGATGCGTAGCCGATCCTGACGACGGTGGTGTCGTACTCGGGGGTGCTGCCCAGGCCGACCGTGTACACGGCGTCGGGGAGGGCGACCACGTGCTGACCGCCGTCAGCGAGGTCGACCACCCGGATCTGCTCGAGGCCGTCGCTGCGCTCCGACACGACGAGGTGGCCGGCGAAGCAGTCGACGGCCTCGACCCGGGCGTCGTCGCGGTGCGCGACGACCTCGCTCCAGTGCGACCGGTCGGGACTGGCGGTCGGGGTGACCATCACCCGGAAGTTCACGGCGTCGTCGTTGGTCACGAGGTAGAGCGAGCCCCCGTCGGGGCCGCGGTGGTGGTCGACGTGGTACTCGACCCCCTCGCGGCGGGCACTGACGAGTACGGGAGCCGACATGGGGGTCGCGGTCGGGATCGTCCAGGCCTCGCTGGTGATCTTCGAGCCCGACGTGATCACGACGAGATCGCCGCTGCGGGTGCGTTCGACCCCGACGAAGAACCGCTCGTCGGGCTCCTCGAAGACGCACTCGTCGAGGGCCGGGTCGGTGCCGAGCCGGTGGCGCCACACCTGGAACGGGCGCTCGGCCTCGTCGGTCCGCACGGAGAACAGGCACGCATCGCCCGTGGCCCGGGACCCCGCCCAGGCGGTCCCGTAGTACGTGCCGGGGATGGGCCCGTCGACGTCGGTGCCCGACGCCAGGTCACGGACGTGCAGGTCGTACCGCTCGGCGCCGGTGCGGTCGGACGACCAGGCCAGGAGTTCCTGGTCGGGATCGAGGTCGAACGCCCCGACCCCGAAGTACCCGTCGCCCGCCTCGACGTTCTCGTCGAGCAGGACGACCTCGCCGGGCTCCGAGCCGGGTTCGGCGTCGGGGTCGGGCAGCCCGGTGGCACCCAGGGGGCGGCGGCAGTGGACCGGGTACTGCAGCCCCTCCCGGGTCCGGGTGAAGTACTCCCAGGGTCCGAACCGGACGGGCGCCGAGGCGTCGGTCTCGCGCACCCGGCCACGGATCTCCTCGAAGATCGCCGACCGGAGCGGTGCCTGGTCCGCCAGGACCGACTTGGTGAAGGCGTTCTCGGCCTCGAGGTGCGCGATCACGGCGGGGTCGTCGCGGTCGCGCAGCCAGAACCAGTCGTCGGTGCGGTCGTCGCCGTGGTGAGTGAGGGTCGTCGGTCGTCGGGGAGCGACGGGGGGCTGGGGGAGGGCCGGGTCAGTCGTCATCGGCTGCGGATCATGGCACGCCCGACGGCGGGATCCGGTCACGCCCCGGATGGCCACGCAGGGGCCCCGGGTACGCTCGGGCCCGCATGAGCGCCACTCCCATCGCCGCCACCGAGGCCGAGATCGCGGCCGTCGCCTGGAACGCCGACGGCCTGGTGCCCGTCATCACCCAGGAGGTCGGCACCGGCCGGGTCCTGATGCTGGCCTGGATGAACGAGGACGCCCTGCGGGCCACCCTCGCCGAGGGCCGGATGGTCTACTGGAGTCGGAGCCGTCAGGAGTTGTGGCGCAAGGGCGACACCTCCGGCGACCGGCAGTGGGTCCGGTCGGGTGCCTACGACTGCGACGTCGACGCTCTGCTGTTCCAGGTGGAGCAGGAGGGCAATGGCGCCTGCCACACGGGCGAGGTGTCGTGCTTCTTCCGTCCCTTCGGGGGCGGCGCCGTGCCGGGACGGGTCTGACCCGTGGCGATCGGCGCGATCCAGCCGTCGCGCGAGGAGTTCCTGGCGCTCGCCCGTGACCACACGGTCGTCCCCGTCTGGTGCGAGGTCCTGGCCGACCTCGAGACCCCCATGTCGGCGTTCGTGAAGCTCGTCGGGCCCGGCACCGACGACCCGCCGGGCTTCCTCCTGGAGTCGGTGGAGCACGGGGAGCGTTGGGGCCGGTTCTCGTTCCTCGGCCGCGACCCCGCGCTCAAGATGGTGGTGCGCGGTCGATCGGTCACCTTCGAGGGCGACGTCCCACCGGGGGTTCCCACCGACCAGGGTGCCCTGGCCGCCCTCGACGCCCTGTGCCGGGTCTACCGGGCCCCCCGGATCGAAGCCCTCCCGCCCTTCCACGGTGGGATCGTCGGGTACCTGGGCTACGACGTGGTCCGCGAGGTCGAGCACCTGCCCGACGTCCCGCCGGCGACCCACGACCTCCCCGACGCGGTCATGGTCGTGACCGGCCACGTCACGGCGTTCGACCACCTGCGCCAGCGTTGCACCCTGGTCGAGAACGTGTTCCTCCTCGACGACGCCGATCCGGGCACCCGGTACGACGCCGCGGCCGCCCGCCTCCGTGACCGGGTCGCGACATTGGGTGAGCCCCTCCCGTACCCGCCGAGCGCGCCGCCCGACCTGACCACGCTCGAACTGCCCGAGGTGCGGTCGTCGATGGCCGGCGCCTACCAGGACGCGGTCGAGGCCGCCCGCGAGTACATCCTGAGCGGCGACATCTTCCAGGTGGTGCTGGCCCAGCGGTTCGACGTCGACGGCACCGTCGACCCGTTCGACGTCTACCGGGTGCTGCGCCAGGTCAACCCGTCGCCCTACATGTACTTCGTGCGGCAGCCCGAGGTCACGCTCGTGGGCTCGTCACCCGAGCCGATGGTGCAGGTGCTCGACGGTCGGGTCATCAGTCGGCCGATCGCCGGGACGCGGTTCCGGGGTCGCACCGAGGAGCACGACCGGCGGCTCGCCGCCGAGCTCACCGAGAACCCGAAGGAGCTCGCCGAGCACGTGATGCTGGTGGACCTCGCTCGCAACGACGTCGGTCGGGTCGTGGAGTTCGGCACGGAGCAGGTCGACGAGCTCATGTCGCTGGAGAAGTACTCCCACGTGATGCACCTCACCAGTCAGGTGTCGGGGCAGTTGGCCGAGGGTCGCAGCGTGGTCGACGTCCTGCGGGCCACCTTCCCGGCCGGCACGGTCAGCGGTGCACCCAAGGTGCGGGCCATGGAGATCATCGACGAGCTCGAGCCGGTCAAGCGCGGGCCGTACGCCGGGGTGGTCGGCTACGTCGACTTCTCCGGCAACCTCGACACCGCGATCGCGATCCGGACGATGGTGTGGCACGACGGGCACGCCAGTGTGCAGGCGGGCGCCGGCGTGGTGGCCGACTCGGTCGCCGCCGACGAGGATCTGGAGTGCGCCAACAAGGCCAAGGCGCTGCTCACCGCCCTGGCGGCGTCGCGTGACGTCGAGCCGCTCCGGTGAGCGACGTCGCCGGCTTCCTGACCCGCCCGTGGGGCCGGGTGACCGTCTCCGGTCCCGACGGCACGTCGTTCCTCCAGGCGCTGGTCTCCCAGGACCTCGGCGCCGTCGCCGACGGCGGATCGGTTCCGTGCCTGCTCCTGCATCCGCAGGGCAAGCTCGACGTGGCCTTCCGGGCCCACCGCGTCGACGGCGGTTGGTGGTGCACGACGGAGCCGACCGCCGCGGCGCGTCTCGCCGCATCGCTGACCCGGTTCCGGATCCGGGTGCAGGCCGACATCGTCGACGCCACCGCCGACACCGCGCGGGCCGAGGTCGTGGCGTTCACCGGACCGGTGCCCGGCGGCCTGCCGGGCTGCCCCGACGGCTGCGTCACCGCCGCCGACGTGCGTCCGGGTTGGACGTCGACGGAGATCGTCGGCCCGGTGGCGCCCGTGCAGGCCTGGTTGGCCGCGACCGGGACGGTGGTCGGCGACGACGGCAGGCGCGAGGCGCTGCGTATCGCCGCCGGCCTGCCGCGCCAGGACGTCGACCTCGACGACTCGGTGATCCCCCAGGAGGCGTTCCTGGAGCGTGACGCCGTGTCGTTCACGAAGGGGTGCTTCCTCGGCCAGGAGCTGGTGTGCCGGATCGACGCCCGCGGCCACGTCAACCGCTTCCTCCGGCGGCTCGCGCCGAGCGGGCCGGTGGCGGTGGGCGACGAGATCCGGTTCGACGACCGGACCGTGGGCGCGGTGACGAGCGCGGCCGAACGCGACGACGGGTGGGTCGCCCTCGGTTGGGTCCGCCGTGAGGTGGTGCCACCGGCGACCGTCGAGGTGGTCACCGACGGTGGGCCGGTCCCGACGGTGGTCGCCGTCGGACCCGATTCAGACGAGTGAGCCGGAGCGCATGACCTCACCGAGCCAGTGGCCGCTCGGCTTGACCGTGCGCACCTGGGTCGAGCGGTCGACGCCCACGATGCCGAACTGCATGCGGTAGCCGAACGCCCACTCGAAGTTGTCGAGCAGCGACCAGTGGAAGAAGCCGCGAACGTCGAGTCCGTCGGCGATGGTCCGCTGCACCCCTTCGAGCGAGGTCCGCAGGTAGCGGATGCGCTGCTCGTCGTCGGCGGTGCCGATGCCGTTCTCGGTGACGTACACCGGGAGGCCGGTGACGTCGATGGCGTGCCGGATGGAGGCCTCGGTGCTCTGGGGCCAGTACTCGTAGCCCATGTCGAGCACCTCGACGCCCCGTTCGGGGCCGAGGATGCCGGTCTCGCCGACCCGGATGCGCGAGTAGTTCTGGACGCCGATGAAGTCGTCGCCGGCGGTGGCGTTCAGGTAGGCGTCCTCGTGGACGCTGCGGAACTCGTCGATCCGGTGCTCGAACCCGGGCTCGGCGGCCCAGTCGGCCATCGACACGGTGAGCCCGACCGGGAAGGTGCCGGGGCCGGCCCGCAGGATCTCGACGGCGCCGCGGTGGGCGGCGTTGAGGTGCTCGGTGCTGATCGCGTAGCCCTCGAGGTCGTTGGCCTTCCCCGGCGGGAAGACGCCCATCATCCAGCCCATGAAGGCGACCACGTTGGGCTCGTTGATCGTGCAGGCGATGTCGATGTGGTCCCCGAGCGCAGCCGAGACGCGCTCGACGTACCGGCGGAACCGGTCGACGATGGCGGGGTCGGTCCAGCCGCCCTCGGTGACGGCCCAGCGCGGGGTGGTGAAGTGGTGGAGGGTGACCACGGCCTGGAGGTCGCGTTCGTGGCAGGCGTCGATCACCCGGCGGTAGTGGTCGAGGGCCACGGCCGAGAACTCGCCCTCGGCGGGCTCGATCCGCGACCATTCGAGGGAGAACCGGTAGGCGCCGAACCCGAGGTCGCGGAGCAGGTCGAGGTCGCCGGGGTAGCGGTTCCACTGGTCGCAGGCGTCGCCCGAGGGCTCCTCGCACACCGTGCCGGGAGCGTGCTCCCAGTCCCACCAGTCGTTGTTCCAGTTGCCACCTTCGACCTGGTGGGCGGCGGTGGCGGTGCCCCAGAGGAATCCGTCGGGAAACTGCATGGCCGGATCCTAGGACGGCGTCTGCTCGGTCGTGTCCCGTCCGGTGCGCACGTCGAGGAGATCGGGCGGGTCGTCAGGGAACCGACGTGACACCCAGACGGCCAGGACGGCCTCGAGGGTGGCCACCACGAACACCACGCCGATCGCGGCGGACCGGTCGAGGCCCAGCGCTCCCCGTCCCGCCACGATCGCTCCGCCGATCCCCGCACCGAGCGCACCGCCCAGGACGTCGGTGAGCTGCACGGCCGAGGTCGCCGCGCCCTGGCGGCCCGGCTCGGCCTCGGTCAGCGCCACCATGGAGGTCGGCGAGTACGACAGGCCCATGCCGAGCCCGCCGAGCGCCCACGCCACGACCATGACCCCGACGGGGACCCCCGGGACGACGACGAGCCCACCGAGGGCGATGGCGGCCACGATGCAGGCCATCCCGGCGGTCGCCAGGTTGCGGCGACTCCAACGGCCGGCCAGCCGGGCCTGGCCCCACGACCCGACGGCCCAGAGGACCGTCGACGGGGTCAGCACCAGGCCGACGGCCACCGGTGAGAAGCCGCGCTCGTTGGCGAGGGCGAAGGCGAGGAAGGCATCGGCCCCGAAGAAGGCGCAGGTCGTCAGGCCGCGGAACGCCACCGCGGCGGGTAGCCCACGGGCCGCCCGGAGGGTCCCGGCGGGGGTGAGCCTGCGGAAGTGGGGCACGGCGAGCGCCAGGCCGACGACCACCGCCGGAACGAGGATCACGATCCGGTGGGCACCGAGGCCGGCGATCAGGAGTGCGGCGCCGATGGCCAGGGCGAACGCCGGGCGGATCGGAGCGCCGCGTGCCGGATCGCCGTCGTCACCGGGTCCGAGGGGCCACATGGGGGGTAGCGCGAGGGCGGCGGCGACCGGCACCAGCACGATCAGTCCGAGGAAGACCGAGCGCCAGCCGAAGGCCTCGGCGGCCAGTCCGCCGATGGCGGGTGAGATCAGGCCCGGGATCACCCAGGCGCTCGAGAGGAGGGCGAACTGACGGGGTCGCTCGGCCTCGCCGAAGCTGCGTCCGATGGTCACGTAGGCGGCGTTGTAGAGCGCACCCCCGCCGAGGCCCTGGACCGCCCGGGCGACGACCAGGACGGCCATCGACGGCGCCAGCCCGCCGAGGAGGAGTCCGGCCCCGAACAGCGCGAGCCCGACGACGTAGACCGGGCCCGGGCCCCGCCGGTCGGTGGAGTGCCCGGCCAGCACGATGCCCACCATGTTGGCGAGCATGAAGGCGCTGAACAGCCAGCCGTAGAGCGACTCGCCCCCGAGATCCCGGGCCACCCGCGGCCCGATGGCCGCCACCGCCAGGGCCTCGAAGGCCAGGACGGCGACGGTGATCATGAGGCCGATCGTGAGGCGGCGGGTGCCCATCGGGGTCATGGTGGCACGGGCGGGTCGTGGGGCGGGGCCGTAGGCTCGCCGCCGTGAGCGTCCTGGACCGCATCCTGGCGTCGAAACTCGACGAGGTGGAGGCGCTGCGGGCCCGTGCCGGCGACCTCGCGGCCGCGGCGGCCGACGCTCCGCCGGTGCGCGACTTCGTCGGGGCGCTCACCGGTCCGAATCTGGCCGTCATCGCGGAGATCAAGCGGCGCTCCCCGTCGAAGGGGGACCTCGCACCCGATCTCGACCCGGCCGCCACCGCCCGGGCCTACGTCGAGGGTGGCGCCGCCTGCCTGTCGGTCCTCACCGACGGGCCGTGGTTCGGGGGGAGTGCGGCCGACCTCGTGGCGGCCCGGGCCGCCGTCGGGGTCCCGGTGCTCCGCAAGGACTTCACCGTCGACCCCCTCCAGATCACCGAGGCCCGGGCGATGGGCGCCGACGCCGTCCTGCTGATCGTCGCCGCGCTCGACGACGCCCGCCTCGCCGACCTCCACGCCCACGCCACCGGACTGGGGCTGGCGGTGCTGATCGAGGTGCACGACGAGGCCGAACTCGACCGGGCGCTGGCGATCCGCCCCCGCCTGCTCGGCGTCAACGCCCGCGACCTGGGCTCGTTCGCCGAGGACCTCGGCACCGGGGAGCGGATGGTCGGCCGGATCCCGGCCGACACGGTGGCCGTCGCCGAGAGCGCCATCCGCAGCGTCGAGGACGCCCGCCGGATGGCCCGGGCCGGTTTCCAGGCCGTCCTGGTGGGCGAGGCGCTCGTTCGGTCCGACGATCCGGCCCGATTGGTGCAAGCATTCACCGCCGAGCCGGTCGTCACCCGCTGACCGGCGCAGTTCCAGACCACCGACCGACCCCGAGCGAAGGGACCCCGATGCAATTCCACCTCCCCGCCGACAAGATGCCGACGGCTTGGTACAACGCCCTGCCCGAGATGCCCGAGCCGATGCAGCCCCCGCTCCACCCGGGCACGCGTGAGCCGGTCGGTCCCGACGACCTCGCACCGCTGTTCCCGATGGCGCTGATCCAGCAGGAGATGTCGGGCGACATCTGGGTCGACATCCCCGGCGAGGTGATCGACATCCTCCGTCTGTGGCGGCCCACCCCCCTGGTGCGCGCCACGCGCCTCGAGCAGGCCCTCGGCACCCCGGCCCGCATCTACTTCAAGGACGAGTCGGTGTCGCCGGCCGGGTCGCACAAGCCCAACACCGCGGTTCCCCAGGCCTTCTACAACAAGCAGGAGGGTGTCAACCGGCTCACCACCGAGACCGGTGCCGGCCAGTGGGGGACGGCCCTGTCGTTCGCGACCGCGCAGTACGACATGGAGTGCAAGGTGTACATGGTGCGCGCCTCGTACAACCAGAAGCCGTACCGCAAGATCCTCATGGAGACCTGGGGCGGCGAGGTGGTGCCGTCGCCGATCGCCGATCCCGACCACCCCGGCTCGCTCGGCCTCGCGATCTCCGACGCCGTGGCCGACGCCGTGGGCCGGACCGACACCCACTACGCACTCGGTTCCGTGCTCAACCACGTGCTGCTCCACCAGACGGTCATCGGGCTCGAGGCGAAGGACCAGCTCGAGCTCGCCGGCGAGCGGACCCCCGACGTCGTCGTGGGCTGCTGCGGCGGTGGATCGAACCTGGGTGGGATCGCCCTGCCGTTCATGACCGACCCGAAGGTCCGCCTGCTCGCCGCCGAGCCGGCGTCGTGCCCGACCCTCACCGAGGGGACGTTCGAGTACGACTTCGGCGACTCGGCGGGGATGACCCCGCTCATGCCGATGTACACGCTCGGCGCCGACTTCGTGCCGCCCTCGATCCACGCCGGCGGCCTGCGGTACCACGGCGACAGCCCGATCATCTCGGCGTTGGTCAAGGCCGGCCGCATGGAGGCGGTGGCCTACCCGCAGGGCAAGACCTTCGAGGCGGCGGTGCAGTTCGCCCGCACCGAGGGCAAGCTGCCGGCCCCCGAGGCCGGGCACGTCCTGCGGGCCGTCATCGACGAGGCGCTGGCCGCCAAGGAGCTCGACGAGGAGCGGGTGATCCTCTTCAGCTACTGCGGCCACGGGTTCCTCGACCTGGCCGCCTACGACGACTTCAACAACGGGCGCCTGATCGACGCCTGATCACCCCGACGTCGTGTCCGTGACCGGTGCCGGATCCCGTTCGGGGTCCGGCACCGTCGCGTTCGACCGCGTGCTGCGGGCGTCGAGGACCCGGCCCACGACGACGAAGGCCACGACGGCGTAGACGTAGCCGAGCAGCTCGTCGAACACGTAGTGCTCGGCGAAGTAGACCAGCACGAACGCCATGGTCGCGACGTACGCGACCAGGACGACGCGCCACCGCGGCGAGGCCACCGCCCAGAACAGCAACAGGAAGAGCAGCGGGTACGCCGCGTGCTCGCTCGGGATCGCGCCCACGGGGTTGGAGTACTTCGGATCACCGGAGAACACCTTGGCGAGCAGATCCACCCCGAGGTGGTTCCAGAGCACGTCCGGGACCCGGGCGAGGTGCGGGAGGTATCCCTCCCGGCTCGCCATCCACGGCGGCACCGCCGGATAGACGACGTAGGTGGCGAACCCGGCGAGGCTGCAGGCCAGGAACGTCCAGGCGTACCGGGCGAAGCGGTCGCGGGTCCGCAGCCAGACGACGACGCCGACCACGATCGCCGCGAAGAAGTGGCTCACGTAGACGAGCAGGAACGCGTAGTCGAGCACGCCGGGGTGGCGGGCGTCGAAGAATGCCCGTTGGAGCCGCACCGACGGTGCGGTCCCGAACCCGATGAACTCGTCGAAGCCGAGCTGTGGTTGCACGTGGGCCCGGGGGAGCAGCGACGGCGCGTTCATGCGGATGAGGTCGTAGGCGGCCAGGATGACCAGCACGGGGAGCCAGTCCATGCAGGTGCGGGCGACGCGGTTCTCGGAGCGCCAGCACAGCACCGAGAGGAGGCCCAGTGCCCACACGAGCACCCACGGGCGCTCGGGCAGCCCGACCAGCGCGACCACCGCGACGGTGGTCACCCCGTAACCCGCGATCCAAGCCCCCCGGAGCCGCACGGCCCGGAGCGTAATGGCCGCCGCCGGTCGGAGCCGTCCGGTAGGTTCGACCCGTGTTCGTGAAGATCTGTGGCATCACCACCGAGGAGGACGCCCTCCTCGCGGTGGCCATGGGCGCCGACGCCCTCGGGTTCGTGTTCGCCTCGGGTAGCCCCCGCCAGGTCAGCCCCGACACGGTGCGCGACATCCTCCACCGTCTCCCGACCGACACCATGACCATCGGGGTGTTCCGCGACGAGCGGCCGGAGCGGATCATCGACCTGGTGGGGCGGCTCGGGCTCACCGGGGTCCAGCTCCACGGCCGTGAGCCGGTCTCGGAGGCCCGGGAGATCCGACCCCACGTCCGCTTCCTGATCCACGCCTTCGCCGCCGGCGACGAGGCCCTGGCCTTCGCCGCCAACAGCCCCGCCGACGCCGTGCTGCTCGACGCCCCGTCCCCGGGCTCGGGTCGCGTCTTCGACTGGTCCCTGGCCGAGGGCGCCCCGGGCGGCGTCCGCCTGCTCCTGGCCGGCGGCCTCACCCCCGACAACGTCGCCGAGGCCATCGAGCGGGTGCGGCCGTGGGGGGTCGACGTCAGCAGCGGGGTCGAGACGACGGCCGGGTCGGGCCGCAAGGACCCCCGCAAGGTCCGCCGGTTCGTCGAGCTGGCCCGGGCGGCCGGAGAGCGGCTCGAGGTCGACGGCTGGCAACCGTCCGAGGACCTCGACGGCGGTCCCTACGATTGGGCCCACGACGACCGTCCCTGACGGTGCGTCGGACCGATCATCCCCGACCGAACCCGAGGCCCCGATGACGACCATCCCCGCCCGCGGCACCCCGCTGGTCCTCGGTCCGCCGGGCCCCGCCCCCGACCCGACCGGGCGCTTCGAGCAGTTCGGTGGGCAGTTCGTCCCCGAGACCCTGGTGCCGGCCCTCGAGCAGCTCGACCGCGAGTTCCGCACGGCCTGGGCGTCCGACGCCTTCCGGGCGGAGTTCGCCGAACTGTTGCAGTCCTACGCCGGTCGCCCGACCCCCGTGACCGAGTGCCACAACCTCTCCCGCAAGCTCGGGGTGCGGGTGCTGCTCAAGCGTGAGGACCTCACCCACACGGGTTCCCACAAGATCAACAACGTCCTCGGTCAGGCGCTGCTCACCCGCCGGATGGGCAAGCAGCGGGTCATCGCCGAGACCGGCGCCGGCCAGCACGGTGTCGCCACCGCCACCGCCTGCGCGCTGTTCGACCTCGACTGCACCGTCTTCATGGGTGCGGTCGACGTCGAGCGTCAGGCCCTCAACGTCTGGCGGATGGAACTCCTCGGGGCGACCGTGGTTCCGGTGGAGTCCGGGAGCCGCACGCTCAAGGACGCCGTCAACGACGCCCTGCGCGACTGGGTCGCCACGGTCGAGTCGACCCACTACTGCATCGGGTCGGTCGTCGGTCCGCACCCGTTCCCGTGGATCGTCCGCGAGTTCCAGCGGGTCGTGGGTGACGAGGCCCGTGAGCAGACTCGGGCCCTGCTCGGCGACGACCCCGACTACGTGGTGGCGTGCGTGGGGGGCGGCTCCAACGCCATGGGCACCTTCACCGGGTTCGTCGACACCACATCCGACCTGATCGGGGTGGAGGCCGGCGGGCACGGGCTCGAGTCGGGCCGCCACGGCGCATCGGTGGCCCGCGGGGTGCCCGGGGTCCTGCACGGCGCCCGGTCGCTGTACCTCCAGGACGAGGCCGGTCAGATCCTCGAGGCGCACTCCATCAGCGCCGGGCTCGACTACCCGGGCGTCGGGCCCGAGCACGCCGCCCTCGCCTCGATCGGTCGCGCCCGCTACGTGTCGGCCACCGACGAGGTGGCGCTCGCCGGGTTCGAGCTGCTGTCGGTCACCGAAGGGATCGTCCCGGCGCTCGAGCCCGCCCACGCCATCGGCTGGCTGGCCGACGCCGCCGGCACCGAGATCCCCAAGGGTTCGTCGGTGCTGCTGACACTCTCGGGCCGGGGTGACAAGGACGCCGCCCAGGTGTCGGAGATCCTGCGGGCGCGGGAGCGCGGCGCGTGAGCCTCGAGGCCCACCTCCGCGAGCGCCGGTCGGCCGGCGCGAAGCTCCTCGTTCCCTACGTCACCGGGGGACTCGACGACGCGTGGCCCGACGTCGTGCGGGCGGTGGTCGACGCCGGCGCGGACGCGGTGGAGATCGGCATCCCGTTCTCCGACCCGGTGATGGACGGACCCGTGATCCAGGAGGCCTCCCAGCGGGCCCTGGCCCGGGGCGCGACCCCCACGTCGATCCTGGACGAGGCCCGCTCGCTCGACGTCGACGTCCCGCTCGTGGTCATGACCTACTGCAACCTCGTGCTCCACGCGGGATGCGCCCGTTTCGCCGCGGCTCTCCACGACAGCGGCATCTCGGGCGCGATCCTGCCCGACCTGCCGCTCCACGAGATCGGGGAGTGGGCCGACGCCGCCGACGACGCCGGCGTCGAGACCGTCCTGCTGGCGGCACCGAACTCCACCGACGAGCGCATCGCCGCCATCGCAGAGCGCTCGCGCGGATTCCTCTACTGCGTCAGCCTGCTCGGCATCACCGGCGTGCGCTCGGAGCTCGCCGAGCGCGCCACCGACATCGCCCGCCGGGTGAAGCACGCCACCGATCTGCCGGCGCTCCTCGGCGTCGGCATCTCGTCCCCCGACCAGGCGGTGGCCGGATCGGCGGTCGCCGACGGCGTCGTGGTGGGGAGCGCCCTGGTCGCCCGACTGCTCGAGGGTGCCGGACCCGAGGGCGCCCACGACCTCGTGTCCGGGTTCCGCACGGCCCTCGACGACGCCGCCGCCGAGGAGGCACCGTGACCCGACCGTTCGACGACGCCTGCGACCTGTGCGAGGCCGCGAAGATCACCGAATGGTTCCACGAGGACGACGTGTGCTGGATCGCCGAGTGCGAGATCTGCTCGGTGCCGATGGTGGTCTGGAAGAGCCACGGCGTGGAGCCGCCCGCCGAGGAGCTCGCCCACATGCACACCCGACTCGGCGAGGTGGTGGAGGTGCACTTCGAGTACACCCACTACGTCGACGACAACATGCGGAACATCCCCGACCACTACCACGCCCACGCCCGGCCCCAGGGCGGCTTCTTCGGGCACGGCCTGCGCCGTCGCACCTAGGCGCCCCGGCCGCGTTCGTCGGAATCGCCCGGGGCCCACATATTCCCGAAATTCCGGAATCATGTATCCGGTGTCGTCGTTTCGGAGGGTGACGGAACACCCCCCCCGACGAATGGAGTCATGATGAAGCGATTCACCCGAGTGGTGGTGGCGGTCGTCGCCGCCGGATCACTGCTGGTCGGCGCCGCCGGTGTCGCCGGCGCCGCCGAGAGCTCGACGTCCGACCAGACGGTCGTCCAGATCGCGGCGGCCAATCCCGACTTCAGCACGCTGGTGTCGGCCGTGCAGGCCGCAGGCCTGGCGGAGACCCTCAGCGGCAAGGGCCCGTTCACCGTGTTCGCCCCGACCAACGAGGCCTTCGCCAAGATCCCGCAGGCGAAGCTGCAGAGCATCCTCGCCGACAAGGCGCTCCTCACCGACATCCTCACCTACCACGTGGTGCCGGGCGCCGTGAAGGCCAAGGACCTGAAGAAGTCGCAGAAGGTCGCGACGGTCGAGGGCTCGAAGGTCGTCATCAAGAAGTCGAAGAAGGGCGCCACGATCGACGGCGCCAAGATCGTCAAGACCGACATCGTCGGGAGCAACGGAGTGATCCACGTGATCGACACCGTGATCCTGCCGCCGTCGGCGAAGTAGTCGGCACGCTCCGGGTGGTGCGGGGGCCCTCGGGCCCCCGCACCGTCATGGGCGGAGTCGATCCGTGAAGAAGGCCAGCACCCGGTCGAGTGCCTCCCGGGTGGGATGACCGGGCTCGTCGACGAGGTCCTCGGTGAGCACCGAGTGGGCCGCGCCCCGGATGCCGTGCGGGTTGCCCTTCGACGAGTCGATCTCGACCGCGACGAACCGGTCTCCGAGCTCACGCCGCAGCGTCTCGAAGCGGGCGGCGGGCACGGCCGGGTCGCCGGTGAAGCGGAGGCCCATCACGCACTGGCCCTGTTCGGCCCGCTCGCGGACCCGGGCGAGGTCGTCGTCGGAGATCCCGGAGGCTGCACGGCGTGACCGCGTGACGGGGAACGGCAGCGACGGCTGGCTCAGGACCGGAGCGAGCATCCGGTCGTCGACCATCATCCCGAGGGCGAACCCGCCCGTGAAGCACATGCCCACGGCGCCGACCCCGGGGCCGCCGCAGGTGGCGTGGGCCTCGGCCGCCAGGGCCCGGAGCCAGCCGATGACCGGGTTGGTCCGGTCGAGGGCGAACGCCGTGAACTCCCGGGCCACGCACGCCTTGGTGATCTCGCCGACGATGTAGCCGGTGGAGGGGGCTCGGCCCGGGGTGCCGAACAGCGAGGGCATGCGCACGCTGAACCCGGCGTTCACCACCCGCCGCGCGAACGCGGCGACGCGCGGCGTGATGCCCGGGATCTCGTGGATGACGATGACCGCCGGTCCGCTTCCGGCGGCGTACACCGTCCGGGTCAGGCCGTCGTGGGTGAAGGTGCCGACCGAGAAGCCGGCGAGCGGGGCGGGCGTGGAATCGGCGGTGGCCACCCGCGGATGCTAGGACGGTCGGTGACGGTCCCGCCGGACCCCCGGCGCACCCGCCCACCACACCTGACCCCAGGAGGACCCCATGGCCGAGCTCACCGTCGGGAAGAAGGCTCCCGCCCTCTCGCTCCTCGACCAGGACGGCAACCGGGTGAAGTCGTCCGACTTCGCCGGGCAGCCGGTCGTGGTCTACTTCTACCCCAAGGCCGACACTCCGGGATGCACGCAGCAGTCGTGCAACCTCCGCGACGCGCTTCCCCAGCTGGGCAAGCTGAAGGCCGTGGTGCTCGGCATCAGCCCGGACCTGCCCGCGAAGCTGAAGAAGTTCGACGACAAGTACGGGTTCGGATTCCGGTTGCTGTCGGATCCCGAGCACGTGGCGTCCGAGAAGTACGGCGTGTGGCAGGAGAAGTCCATGTACGGCAAGAAGTACATGGGGATCCTCCGGTCGGCGTTCGTCATCGATGCCGCCGGAAAGCTCAGTGGCGTCTTCTACAAGATCTCCCCCAAGGACACCGTGCCCGAGGTGATGAGGGTCTTGCAGGGCTGACCGACCGGAGGCCGGTGACGGTCGTTCAGCGGGGGCGGTGGTAGACGAGCTCGTCGCCGTCGACCGCGACGGCGCGCAGCCCGACGCTCTCCCACCGGTGCTGCGCGCCCTCGTCGGACGCGGCCACGAACGTGACGACCCGCACCACCTCGTGCCAGCGGAACACGTGGTCGACCACGGCACCGAGGGCGT
>JAFMJM010000147.1 GCA_017853455.1 Acidimicrobiia bacterium
CCGCTGTTCGCGGCCCTCGCGAAGATGGGAGCGGTCTACGCCCCGGCCAACGGGCTCCTCGCCGTCGACGAGGCGGTCGAGATGGCCGGGCTCGCCCGCCCCACCCTGATCGTCGTCGACGACGCCCACGCCGCCGACGGTGCCGTGGTGGCCGAGCGGCTGGGTGTGCCGCTGGCGACCCTCGCCGACCTGCTCGAGCCGGGCTCCGGCGGGGGCCCGGCCGCCGACGAACCCGATCCCGATCCCGATCCGGCGGAGCTCCGGGAGACCGACCCGCACGTCGTGTTCTTCACGAGCGGCAGCACGGGCCGCTCCAAGGGCGTGGTGCTCTCGAACCGGGTCAACGTGCTCCGGACCCACCCGGGGGCCCAGCTCGAGCCCCGCGGCGCAACGGTGTGCATGTACCCGCTGTTCCACATGGGCGCCTGGACGATCGCCCTCCAGGCCTGGCAGGCCCAGTCGGCCGTGGTGTTCGTCCCGCCCGACCCGGCGCTCCTCGTCGAGGCGGTCGGTGCGTGGCGGGCCACCCACCTCAACGCCATCCCGGCCGTGTGGCGCCGGATCGAGGAGCACGTGGCCGACCGGCCCGGGGCCGCGGCCGACCTGGCCACGCTGCGGGTGGTCGACTCCGGCACGTCCGCCACCCCGCCCGACCTGCTGGCGGCCATCGCCCGGCTGGCCCCCGGGGCGGTGCGCCGGGTGTTCTACGGGTCGACCGAGGCCGGGGCCGTCACCCTCCTAGGCCACGAGGACATGGCCGACCGCCCCGGCTCGTGCGGGCGGCCGCAGCACTCCGTCCGGGTCCGCACCGACCCCGACACCGGCGAGCTGCAGGTCACCGGTCCGCTGCTCTTCGACGGCTACTTCGACGATCCGGAGGCGACCGCCGAGGCGTTCACCCCCGACGGTTGGTTCCGTACCGGCGACGTCGCCGCGGTCGACGACGACGGCTTCGTGTCGGTGGTGGGTCGGGTGAAGGACGTCGTGAAGACCGGTGGCGAGACCGTGGCCCCGGCCGAGGTGGAGGCCATCCTCGCGGAGCATCCGGCGTTCGCCGACGTGGCAGTGGTCGGTCTGCCCGACGCCACCTGGGGCGAGATCCTCTGCGCAGTCGTCGTGCCCGCCGCCGGGGCACCGGTCCCCGACGTCGACGCACTGCGCACCTGGATCGGCGACCGGTTGGCCCGGTTCAAGCACCCCCGCCGGATCGAGATCGTCGACGCCATCCCGCGCACGGCGGCCACCCGCCAGGTCCAACGCCGGCTCCTGATCGAGGAGATCAGCACTCGCTGATCCGTTCGACCCCCGACACGCCGGGGCCGTCGACGGCGGATCAGGTGGCGCGCGGCAGTCCGAGGTGCGCCTCACCGATCCGGTTGCGGACCATCTCGTTGGCGAGCGGCGAGAACGCCCACAAGCGGACGTCCCGGAACAACCGGGTGGCCGCGACGTCGCGGACGTAGCCCGTGCCGCCGAGGAACTGCATGGCGTCGCGGGCCACCTGCTCGGCGGCCTCGCTCGCCGCCAGCTTCGCCATGGACGCCAGCACCCCGGCCGGTGCACCGGCCACCTCGAGTTCGGCCGCCCGCCACATGAGGGATCGGGCCCCCTCGAGCGCCACGGCGGCGTCGACCAGCCGGTGCTGCGGCGCCTGGAACCCACCGATCGGCCGACCGAAGACCTCGCGCTCCGACACGTAGGCCACCGCCAGGTCGAGCGCGGCCCGACCGACCCCCAGGCACGCCGCTGCGGCGTTGAGCCCCTCACGGTCGACGGTCGCGAACACCTGACGCATCCCGAGGTCGACCGCCCCGAGGACGGCGTCGTCGTCGACCACCACGTCGTCGAGGACGACCTCGCAGGTCGAGCAGCCCCGGATGCCGAAGGTCGGGATCGGCCGGATGGTCAGCCCGGGCGCGTCGACCGGGACCAGGAACATCGTGATGCCCTGGACCGGGCTCCGGTCGATCGGGCTGGTGCGGGCCAGGACCACGATCGCCTCGGCGATCGTGGCTCCGGACGTCCAGCGCTTCTCGCCGCTCAGGCGCCAACCCCCCGGGACCCGTTCAGCCCGGGTCTGCATCACCCGGGCGACGTCGGTGCCGCCGGCGGGCTCGGAGAGGGCGAACGAGCAGTGCGTGGTGCCGGCCACGAGCCGTCGCGCCAGGTCGGCGTGGTCCGGGGTGTGGCCGTGCGTGGCGATCGTCTGGGTCACGGCGAAGTGGGCGATGGCGTACGCCGCCATCGACGTCGGCCCGGCACCGAGCTCCTCGACGACGACCAACTGGTCGCGGACGTCACCGAGGCCGCCGGCGGCTGCGGGAGCCCCGGCAGAGAAGATCCCGACCTCCGCCAGGGCGTCGAACAGATCGGTGTCGTACTCCTCAGCCTCGTCGAGGGCGGCGATCCGCCCCGGCGGCGAGACGGCGTCGACCACCCGGCGAACCGTGGCCCGCAGGGCCGCCCGCTCCGGCGGATCCGCCAGCGGGTCGGGGAACGCGGCGGGCGGACCACCCGGTGTCACCGGGCCGCCCTTCCGAGGTGACACCAGTGGGGGACGGAGAGTGCAGGCATGCCGGTCGGAGCGTAACCTCACCGGCGTCGCCGCAACCGGGGGGAACCGGCCTTGACCACCACCGCACCGCGCTCCGCACCGAGCCCCGACGACCGCCTCCTGGTGGTGTCGGCCGACGGTCACGCCGGCGCCGAGATCGGCGGCTACCGGCCCTACCTGGCCGACCGCTGGCACGGCGAGTTCGACGCCTGGGCCGCCGCCTACGAGAACCCGTACGCCGACCTGCTCCAGGCCACGGCGTACCGCAACTGGGACAGCGACCGGCGCCTCGCCGAGCAGGACGCCGACGGCGTGGCGGCCGAGGTGCTCTACCCCAACACGGTGCCCCCGTTCTTCGAGGCCGGGAACCTCGTGGCCCTGCCGCCCACCCCGGCCGACTACGACCGCCGGTGGGCGGGGCTGCAGGCCCACAACCGCTGGCTGGTCGACTTCTGCGCCCAGGCGCCCGACCGCCGGGCCGGCCTGATCCAGGTGTTCCTCAACGACGTCGACGACGCCGTGGCCGAGATCCGGGCCCTGGCGCCGCAGTTCCGGGTGTGCGGCGGGGTGATGGTGCCGTCGGTGTCGCCCAACGCCGGTCTGCGTGAGCTCTGGGACCCGGCGTACGACCCGATCTGGGACGCCTGCGAGGAGCTCGACCTGCCGGTCAACGTCCACGGGGGGAGTGGGCTGCCCGACTACGGCGACCTCCCGGCCGCCCGGGCGATGATGCTGATCGAGCTGCCGTGGTTCGCCCACCGGCCGCTCTGGCACCTGATGTTCGGCGGCGTGTTCGACCGCCACCCCGGGCTGCGGGTCGCCCTCACCGAGCAGGGCGTCGCCTGGATGCGTCGCGGCCTCGAGACCCTCGACTGGTTCCACGGCCGGATGACCACCGGCGGTGCCGCCGAGGCGCTGTTCTTCGGTGCGGTGGCCGACTCGATGTCGCTCACGCCGAGCGAGTACTTCGCGAAGCACGTGTGGCTCGGGGCGTCGTTCCTGCGCCGCAGCGAGGCCGCCATGGTTCCCGAGCTCGGGGTCGACCGGGTGATGTGGGGTCACGACTACCCGCACAGCGAGGGCACGTTCCCGCACTCCACGGAGGCTCTGCGGGTGGCGTTCGCCGACTTCGCCCCGGCCGACGTCGCCCGCCTCGCCGGGCTCACCGCCGCCGAGTTCTACGGCTTCGACGTCGAAGCCCTGCGGCCCGTCGCCGACCGGATCGGTCCGACGCTGGCCGAGGTCACCACGCCGCTCGCAGTGGCCGACTACCCGGTCGACACGACCTGCAACGCCTTCGAGCCCGATTACCCCGAAAGGTCCTGGTGATCCATGTTCACGATGCGCTTCGACATGCGGGTCCCCGGCCAGAGCGCCGAGGAGCGCGCCGCCAGCTACGCGGCGGCGATCGAGATGGCCGAATGGGGTGAGGGCAAGGGCGCCGCGGCCGTGATCCTGTCGGAGCACCACGCCGTCCCCGACGGCTACCTGCCCGCGCCGTTGATCCTGGCGAGCGCCGTGGCCGCCCGCACCGAGAACCTGCCGATCGTCATCGGCGCCGCGCTGCTGCCCCTCTACGAGCCCGCCCGGCTCGCCGAGGAGATGATCGTCCTCGACCACGTCAGCCGGGGCCGGGTGTCGTACGTGTTCGGCATCGGCTACCGCGAGGAGGAGTACGCCCTCCACGGCCGTGACTACGCCGCCCGGGGCGCCATCGCCGACGACACCCTCGACCGGCTGCGCGAGGCGCTGGCCGCCGCCGACGCCGGCGGGCCGGGCCTCCACATCACCCCGGCGCCCTACACGCCAGGCGGCCCGCCGATCGCCTGGGGCGGGGGCTCCAAGCCCGCCGCCCGGCGGGCCGGCAGCCGGGGCCTCGACCTCTGGGGGTCGGGCAACGCCCCCGGCGTCGCCGAGGCCTACGTCGAGGCGGCCCGGGCCGCCGGGGTCGAGCCCGGCGCGTGCACGCTGCCCGAGCCCGGGACGGTCATGACGTCGTTCGTGTCCGACGACCAGGACGGCGCCTGGGCCGAGATCGGCCCGTACCTCATGAACGACGTGCTCTCGTACGGCGAGTGGAACGCCGGCAACGACAACGTCGCCAGCATCTCGTTCGCCCAGACCTACGACGAGCTCCGGGCGGAGCGGGCCACCCACCGGATCTTCACCCTCGACGAGGCCGTCGAGCACGTGCGGACCCAGTTCGTGCTGCCCCTCCACCCGCTGTGCGGCGGGGTGCCCCCGGAGATCGCCTGGACCTACCTCCGGCGGGTCGTCGACGACGTCCTTCCGGCGGCGGCCGCGGCCGGGTAATTTCCGGTTCAGATCCGACCATCACGTCGACCACTCAGAGGAGGAGCACCGTCATGGCGAACGAGGAATGGGGCCCCCTGGCCGGACTGATCGGGGAGTGGGAGGGCCAAGGTGGCCTCGACCACTCGTTCCACCACGCCGACGACGAGGTGGGTGACACCACGTACCTGGAGAAGGTGTCGTTCAAGCCGTTCGGGCCCGTCGTCAACGGCGCCCAGACGCTCTACGGCCTCGACTACAAGACCGCCATGTGGCGCGGCGACGAGACCGACCCGTTCCACACCGAGATCGGCTACTGGCTCTGGGACGCCGCCACCGGGGAGGTCATGCGCTGCTTCTCGATCCCGCGCGGCATCGTGGTGATCGCCGGGGGCACGGCCGCCGCCGACGCGAAGTCCTTCACCCTGAAGGCGGCCAACGGTGACGCCACCTACGCCATCGGCGAAGGCACCTACCTCCACGCGCACGCCTCGTCGATCACCTACGAGGTGACGGTCACGATCGGCGACGGCGAGTGGTCGTACGAGGAGATGTCGATGCTCAAGATGGACGAGTTCCCCGACCTCTTCCCGCACTCCGACCGCTGCACGCTCACGAAGGTCGGCTGACCCGACCCTCTCCACCCCGTTGTTTGGGTGATTGTGGGGCCTCTGGCCCCCACAATCACCCAAACAACGGGGGTCGGCCGGCTAGCGGCCGGTCCAGACCGGGGGGCGCTTCTCGACGAAGGCGCGGGCGCCCTCCTGGGCGTCGGCGCTGGTCATGACGGTGTTCATGGCGGCGGCGACCCGCTCCCACGCGGCGGCGTGGTCGCCGTCCTCGGCGGCGTACGCCACCTCCTTGGTGACCCGCAGCGACAGCGGACTGTTGGCCGCGACGGTCGCAGCCAGCTCGAGGGCCCCCTCGCGCGCGGCGCCGGTCGGCACGATGCTGTTGACCAGCCCGAGGTCGTAGGCCCGCTGCACCGGGATGCGCTGGGCGGTCAGACCGAGCTCGAGCACCATCGCCATCGGGATGCGCTGCGAGAGCATCGAGATCCCGGCCGCCGCGGCGAGCCCCCGGGCGGCCTCGGGCAGTCCGAACTCGACGTGCTCGGCGGCGACCACCAGGTCGCAGCGGAGCAGGATCTCGAAGCCGCCCGCCACCACGTGCCCGTTGGCGGCGGCGATCAGGGGCTTCGGGTAGCGCTCCTGGAAGAACCGGGTGAAGCCCGCCGTGGCGTCGCCGCCGACCGACTCCCCGGC
>JAFMJM010000148.1 GCA_017853455.1 Acidimicrobiia bacterium
CCGGCCGGGATCGCCTTGACCCCGTACTCGGTCTCGCCCCGCTTCATCGACCACAGGCGCGGACCGAACCCGAGGAAGTACTCGGTGGCCTTCATCCCCGCCCACCGGGCGGCGAGAAGGTGACCGAACTCGTGGAGCATGACCATCACGATCAGCCCGACGATGATGGCGGCGACCCACGGCGACGCGACGAACAGCACCCCGAGCAGGACCAGCATCCCCACCAGGACCGCGACGTTGCCACGGCGGGACTCGGTCAAATGGACGGTCTCGAGGGGGTCCTTCACGAGCGGCAGGCCAATCGGTCGACGACGATCCGGGCGGCGTCACGGGCGGCCCGGTCCACCTCCAGAACGTCGGCGACCGTCGCAACGTTCCCGACGCCGTCGGCGAGCACCTCGGCGATGACCTCGGGGATGCTCCGCCAGGCCAGGCGGCGGGCCAGGAACGCCTCGACCGCGACCTCGTTGGCGGCGCTCAGGGCGGCGGGGGCTCCGCCTCCGGCCCGCCCGGCGGCGTAGGCCAGTCCCAGCGCCGGGAACGCCTCGAGGTCGGGCGGCTCGAAGGTCAGTGACGACAGCGTCGTCCAGTCGATCGCACCGAACGGCTGGTCGAGCCGACCCGGCGCCCCGAGGGCGAGCCCGATCGGCAGGCGCATGTCGGGCATCGAGAGTTGGGCGATCGTGGCGCCGTCGGTGAACTCCACCATCCCGTGGATCACCGACTGGGGGTGCACGACGACGTCGATGTGGTCGTAGTCGAGACCGAACAGCTCGTGGGCCTCGATGACCTCGAGCCCCTTGTTGACGAGCGTCGAGGAGTCGATCGTGATCTTGGCGCCCATGTCCCAGGTCGGGTGCTTCAGGGCGTCCTCGACGCTCACGTGCTCGAGCTCGGCCGGGGTCCGACCCCGGAACGGTCCACCGCTCGCCGTCAGCAGGACCCGGTGCACCTCACCCCGGGTGCCCGACCGCAGGCACTGGTAGAGCGCCGAGTGCTCCGAGTCGACCGGCACGATCTCACCGCCTCCCGCGGCCCGGACGGCGTTGACGACCGGCCCGGCGGCGATGAGGCTCTCCTTGTTGGCCAGCGCCAGTCGGCGACCGCGCTCGAGTGCCGCGAGCGTGACCGGCAGCCCCGCGAATCCGACGACGGCGTTGAGCACGACGTCGGCGTCGGGGTGGGACGCCAGCTCGGCGAGCGTGTCGGCGTCGTCGCCGCAGACCCTGGCCCAGCGCGGGTCGACCCCGAACTCCGCAGCCTGGGCCGCGAGCAGGTCGGCGTTGCGGCCGGCGGCGAGCGCCACGACCTCGTAGTCGTCGGGATGACCCCGGACGACGTCGAGCGCCTGGGTCCCGATCGACCCGGTCGAGCCGAGGATCGCGACCCGGCGCATCAGCTCACGATGTGGAGCGCGACGTAGTAGGCGACGGGCAGGGCGAACAGGAGGGCGTCGAACCGGTCGAGCACCCCGCCGTGGCCGGGCAGCACGTTGCCGAAGTCCTTGATGCCCAGGTCCCGCTTGAACATCGACTCCACCAGGTCTCCCAGCGGAGCGGCGATCGCCATGACCAGGCCGAGGAGCAGCCCGTCGGCGAAGCCTCCCTGCTTCCACCCGCCGACCACCGACACGACGACCACGCCCATGATCAGCGCGGCGATCATCCCACCGATGAGGCCCTCGACCGTCTTGTTGGGCGAGATCCGCTTCATCAGCGGGGTCCGGCCCATCGAGCGGCCGACGTACCAGCCGACGATGTCGTAGGCGATCACACACAGGACCACGCCCAGGACGTAGCCCACACCGTGCTCCGGAGCGAGCAAAAGCCCGGCGAACGCCCCGAAGCAGCCGACGTACGCGAAGACGAGGAGCGTGAGCGCCACGTTGACCGTGGGTCGGGCCCGCATCACCTCGAAGAGGTACCAGAGCATCGTGAACGCCACGACGAGGAAGATCATCATCGGGAAGGCGGCAGTGCCCTGGTCGTAGGCGATGGGCACGATGGCCACGCAACCGACCAACCCGACCAGCGTCGCGGTGTGGTACCCGGCACGGCGGAGCGACTCGTACATCTCGAACGCGCCGACCCCGACGACCGCCATGGCGAGCAGCAGCGTGGGAATCTGACCGAGGAAGAAGCAGACGACCGCGACCACCGCGGCGATGCCCGCGGTGATCAGGCGGCGGTTCGTGTCGGCACCCGAGTCGTGGGTGCCGAACTCGGGAGCGCGCCGCGGTGCCCCCTCGAGCGAACCGGTGGCGGCCGTGGCACCGATCACGACCGGACCGGTCTCGGCCACGACCTCCTCGACGTCGCCGAAGTCGCCGACCTCTCCGAACTCGCCGAACTCGGAGTACCCGCCGACGGCGGCGACCTCTCCGGTGATCGGCCCGTCGGGCGCCCCCGTGGCGGCGGGACGTCGCCCACCCCGTCGCCCGCGCCGGGGCGCGTCGGCTTCGCGGGCCTCTCGGCGCTCGCGGCGCGTCAACGGCGCCGCGACCTCCTCGGCCGGGTACTCGTCGAGCGCCCCCACGAGGGTCGAGTCGTCGTGGGCCAGCTCGCCCGCCTCGAAGTCGCCGGCGGCCCAGTCCCCGGAGTCCGAGCGAAACCGGGGGGCGGCGCCGGTGACCGCCGACCAGTCGTCGGTGTCGTCGGTGATCTTCGGGATCTCGCCGGTCGGGGGCTCGGTCCAGTGCGGCAGCGGCATCGAACCCGTGGTCTCGGCGTCCCAGGCGGCGGCGGGCTCGGGGGTGGCCCAGGTCTCGGCCGACTCCGCCCAGGCCGCGGCGTCGTCGGCGCCCGTCGCCCACGCGGTGACCGACGGCTCGATCCGCCCGGCGGTCTCACCGACCCAGGTGGTCCCGGCGTCGTCGCCCTCGGCCAGCCAGAAGTCGGTCCGTCCGGCGTCGTCCGCGGGCGCGCCGGGGTCGGCCGTGCCGCGGGTCCGTTCCATCAGGGCTTCCCATTCGTCGTCGCGCCAGTCGGTCACGATGACCTCCTCCGTCCAGCGGTACCGCTAGACCTCGAGCAGTTCCTGTTCCTTGTGGTGCAGCAACTCGTCGATCTCGAGCACGACCTTGTGGGTCTGCCCTTCCAGGTCCTTCTCGACCCGCTCGAGCTCGTCGCGCGAGAGCTCGCCGTCCTTCTCGAGCGCCTCGAGCTCCTGGCGGGTCTGGCGCCGCACGTTGCGCACCGCGACCTTGGCGTCCTCGGCGCGCTGCTTGACGACCTTGACCATCTCCTTGCGGCGCTCCTCGGTGAGCACCGGGAAGACCAGCCGGATGATCGACCCGTCGTTGCCGGGGGTGATGCCGAGGTCGCTCGTCAGGATCGCCTTCTCGATGTCGCGGATCGCACCCTTGTCGTAGGGGTTGATGACGAGCACCCGGGGCTCGGGGACCGAGAAGCCCGCCAGCTGCTGCAGCGGGACCTCCGAGCCGTAGTAGTCGACCCGCAGCTTCTCGACCAGACCCGACGACGCGCGACCCGTGCGCACACCGGAGAACTCCTCCTTGAGGTGCGCGACGGCCTTGGCCATCTTCTCCCGGCACTCCTCGATCACCATGTCGCGCATCTCGAGACCCTGATCGCTCATCGTCGCTCGCTCTCCTGGCTCCCGGGCTTCGCCCGGTCCGGTCGGTGGGTCACGCCGTGCTCACCACGGTGCCGATCGGCTCGCCCACCAGCGCCCGGCCGATGTTGCCGGGCTCGGTGACGTCGAACACGATGATCGGCAGGTGGTTGTCCATGCAGAAGGTGATGGCCGTGGAGTCCATCACCGCCAGGCGCTGCTCGATGACCTCGAAGTGGCTGACGGCGGTGTACTTGACCGCGTCGGGGTTGGTCCGCGGGTCGGAGTCGTAGATCCCGTCGACGCCCGAATGGGTGCCCTTCAGGATCGCGCCGGCACCGATCTCGGCGGCACGCAGTGCGGCCGTCGTGTCGGTGGTGAAGTACGGGTTGCCCGTCCCGGCGGCGAACACCACGACCCGGCCCTTCTCGAGGTGCCGGATGGCGCGCAGCGGGATGAACGGCTCGGCCACCTGCGACATCGTGATCGCCGTCTGGACACGGGTCGGCTGCCCGCAGGCCTCGAGGGCGTCCTGGAGGGCGAGGGCGTTGATCACCGTGGCGAGCATGCCCATGTAGTCGGCGCGCGCCCGGTCCATGCCGCGGTTCTCACCACTCATGCCGCGCCAGATGTTGCCGCCGCCGACCACGACCGCGATCT
Organism: Acidimicrobiia bacterium; assembly: GCA_017853455.1. Taxonomy (GTDB): domain Bacteria; phylum Actinomycetota; class Acidimicrobiia; order IMCC26256; family PALSA-555; genus CAIUKV01. The sequence continues at coordinate 4,234 of JAFMJM010000148.1, forward strand.
CGACGTCGAGGTCGCGCCGGGCGGCGGCGACCTCCTCGGCGATGCGCTGGACGACCGCGGCGTCGATGCCGAAGCCGGCCGAGGCGTCGGCGAACGCCTCACCCGAGAGCTTGAGCACCACCCGTCGGTACTGGCTCTGGGCCATCGGACTACTCGCCGATCTTCACCCGGGCGAAGCGCCGGACGGTGGCGTCGCCACCGAGGCCGGACAGCAACTGGGCGATGGTCGTCTTGGGCTCCTTGACGTAGCCCTGCTCGACGAGGCAGTTCTCCTTGTAGAACCCGGTGAGGCGCCCCTCGATGATCTTGGGCCACGCCGCCTCGGGCTTGCCCTCGTTGCGGGTGAGTTCCTCGAACACGGCTCGCTCGCGCTCGACGACGTCCGCCGGCACGTCCTCACGGGTGACGTACTGCGGCGCCATCGACGCGATGTGCAGGGCGATGTCGTGGGCGACTTCGCGCGCCTGGGCGCTGCCGGTGTCGACCCCCGCCAGCTCGACCAGCACACCCATGACACCCCGCTCGTTCTGGGTGTGGACGTAGCCGTCGATGATGCCGTCGGTGCTCTCGAACACCACCACCCGTCCGAGGGCGACGTTCTCACCGAGCTTGGCGGCGAGCTGCGTGATGTGCTCACCGACGGTGCCGCCCTCGTAGGCGATCTCGGCGAGCTCCTCCTTGCCCTCGCGCAGGGCGAGGTCGGCGAGGGACGCCACGGCTTCGGTGAAGCCGGCGCTCTTGGCGACGAAGTCGGTCTCGGCGGTGAGCTCGACCAGCGCGCCCACGCCACCGTCGACCCGGACCTCGATCGCACCCTGCTCGGCGGCACGACCCGCCCGCTTGGATGCACCGGCGAGGCCCTTGGCGCGCAGCCAGTCCTTGGCCGCCTCCATGTCGCCGCCCGACTCCTCGAGCGCCTTCTTGCAGTCCATCATCCCGGCGCCGGACGCCTTGCGCAGCGCCGCGACGTCGGCGGCCTTGACCTCAGCCATTGTCCGCTCCGTTCTCCTCGGTCGTCGCGGCGGCCGGCTCGTCACCCTCGGCCGGAGCCGACTTCGCCGTCTCCTTCGCGGCGGCGAGGCGCGCCTCACGGTCGCGCTGGGCGGCTGCGGCTTCGTCACGGGCCTTGGCCTGGACGGCGGCACGCTCGGCCTGCTCCTCGGGGGTGAGCACCTTGGGGGCCTTCGGCGGCTCGGACAGACCGGTGGTCTTGACCCCGCGCTTCTGGGCGATCTCACGGCCCTCGACCACGGCGTCGGCCACGACCCGGCACATCAGGCTCGCCGAACGCATGGCGTCGTCGTTGCCCGGGATGACGAAGTCGATGATGTCGGGGTCGCAGTTGGTGTCGACGACGGCCACCACCGGGATGCCGAGGCGCTTGGCCTCGGTCACGGCGATGTGCTCCTTCTTGGTGTCGATCACGAAGATCGCGTCGGGGAGCTTCTCGAGGCGCCGGATGCCACCGAGGTTGCGCTCGAGCTTGTCGCGCTCGCGACGCAGCTTGAGCCCCTCCTTCTTGATCATCTGGTCGGCCTCGCCGGAGTTGACCATCCGCTCGAACTCGTGGAGCTTGGCCACCCGGGTGTGGACGGTGGTGAAGTTGGTGAGCATGCCGCCGAGCCAACGGAAGTTGACGTAGGGCATGCCGCACCGGTCGGCCTGGACCCGGATGGGCTCCTGGGCCTGCTTCTTGGTGCCGACGAAGAGGATGGTCCCCCCGTTGGCGACGGTCTTGCGGACGAACCGGTATGCGGTGTCCGTGCGCTCCAGGCTCTGCTGGAGGTCGATGATGTAGATGCCGTTGCGCTCGCCGAAGATGAACCGCTTCATCTTCGGGTTCCAACGACGGGTCTGGTG
>JAFMJM010000149.1 GCA_017853455.1 Acidimicrobiia bacterium
CGGTGAAGAAGGCGGCGCCGGTGAAGAAGGCGGCGCCGGCGAAGAAGGCCGCGCCGGTGAAGAAGGCCGCGCCGGCGAAGAAGGCCGCGCCCGCGAAGAAGGCTGCGGTGAACAAGGCCGCGCCGGCGAAGAAGGCACCGGCGAAGAAGGCACCGGTCAAGCAGGCCGCACCCGCCAAGCAGGCTGCGCCGGTCAAGAAGGCCGCACCCGCCAAGCAGGCCGCACCCGTCAAGGCGCCGGCCGAGAAGAAGCCGCCGAAGAAGACCACGGTCACCTGTCCGCTCTCGAACTTCGAGGTCAAGCCGTCGGCGCCGGGGCTCTCCCCGCGCACCAAGGAGCGCCTGCGCGAGAAGCTCCTCGAGGAGAAGGCGCGCCTCGTCCACCAGGCCGAGGAGCTGGTGGCCGAGGCCGAGGAGCTCGCCCGCGAGCGTGAGCACGGCGACACCCAGTTCGACGAGGAGTCCGGCGAGGGCGACACGATCGCGGTCGAGCGTGAGCGCGACCTCCTGCTGTCGGCCCAGGCCCGTCACGTGGTCGACGAGATCGACGCCGCCCTCGAGCGGCTCCGCACCGGCTCGTACGGCGTCTGCTCCTACGCGGGCCGGAAGATCCCCATCGAGCGGCTCGAGGCGATCCCGTGGGCCGACGTCTGCGTCGACTGCAAGACGCGTGCCGAGCGACGTCGCTGACCCCGTCGGGGCCGCCCGGCGGGACGGTCCGTCCCGGCCGGGGCTCCGGGTGGTGGCGGTCGTGGTGGCCGTCGTGGTGCTCGACCAGATCACCAAGTGGTGGGCGGTGCGGAACCTCGCCGACGGTCCGGTCGACCTGATCGGCACGACCGTCCAGTTCCGCCTCACCCGCAATGCCGGTGGTGCGTTCAGCATCCTGCGCGGGGCCACGCCGCTCCTCGCCGTGGTGGCGCTGGTGTTGGCGGTGCTCCTGGTGCGCGCCGTGCGCCGCTCGTCGGACCCGCTGGTGCAGCTCGGGCTCGCCCTGGTCCTCGGTGGGGCCGTCGGCAACCTCGTCGACCGGTTCACCCGCAGTCCGGGGTTCCTCCGCGGCGAGGTCGTCGACTTCGTCGCCGTGTGGCGCTGGCCGGTCTTCAACGTCGCCGACAGCGCCGTGACCATCGGTGCGGTGGTCCTGGTCGTCGCCGCGTTCCGGCGCCCGGCGGCGGTGGCGCCGTGAACGGGCCGGTCGAGGTCGTCGTGCCCGAGGCGCTCGCCGGCGAGCGGGTCGACCGGGCCGTGGCCCTCCTGACCGGCTGGAGCCGGGCCGAGGTGCAGGCGCTGGTCGGCACGGGCGAGGTCCACGTGGACGGGCGTCCGGTGGCGAAGAGTCGGCGTCTCCAGGCCGGAGAGACCGTGCGCGTGGTGTCCGGCCCGGCAGCCGCCGCGCCCCCCGGACCCGAGGACGTCGACGTGCCGGTCGTCTTCGCCGACGAGCACCTCTTCGTCGTCGACAAGCCCGCCGGCCTGGTCGTCCACCCCGGAGCCGGTCACCACCACGGCACCCTGGTCCACGGCCTCCTGGCCCTCGATCCGGGGATCGCGGCCGTGGGCGAGCCCGACCGGCCGGGCATCGTCCACCGCCTCGACCGCGAGACCAGCGGACTCATGGTCGTGGCCCGCACCCCCGAGGCCTACGACGCCCTCGTGACGGCCCTCGCCGACCACGACGTGGAGCGCGAGTACCTGGCGCTCGTGTGTGGGCACCCGGCGAACGCCCGTGGGGTGATCGACGCCCCGATCGGGCGCTCGGTGACACGACGGACCCGCATGGCGGTCCGGCGCGAGGGCAAGGACGCGCGGACGCACTACGAGGTGACGGAGTGGTTCGTGACCCCGGAGGTGGCCCTGGTCGAGTGCCGGCTCGAGACCGGGCGGACGCACCAGATCCGGGTGCACCTCGCCGCCATCGGGCACCCGGTGGTCGGCGACGCCACCTACGGCGGCCTCCGGCGGGCCGTCGCCCTCGACCGTCCGTTCCTGCACGCCCGGCGACTGGCCTTCGAACATCCGGTCACGGGCGAGCCCATGGCGTTCGAGGCGGCGCTACCGGCCGATCTTCAGGAGGTGCTCGACGGACTCCGGTCGGTGGCGGCGGCGTCGGGCGACCCGGGCGACGACGACCGGGAGGGCCCGGCCCCGGCGTGACCCACGCGGGTCCGGGTCACGAGGTCGGCGAGGGTGACCGCCTCGAGGTGGCGGCGCATCTCGTCGGAGGCGCCGACCCACACCTCTTGGAGCACGCAGTGCCCCTCGCAGTGGTCGTGCTCGTCCATCAGTGCGGTCAGCGGACCGTCGACGGCGGCCACGATCGACGCGAGGTCGATCTGCTCGGGTGGGCGGGCCAGCACGTAGCCACCCCCCACGCCGCGCTTCGAGCGCACCAGCCCCGCGCCCTTGACGGCCAGGAGGATCTGCTCGAGGTACGGCTGGGGAAGACCGGTGCGTTCCGCGATCTCCTTGACCGACGTGGGGTTCTCCGAGCCGTGGAGGGCGAGGGACAACAGCGCCCGGGCCGCGTAGTCGCCGCGCGTCGAGACCTTCACGGTCGTCGTCCCGGGTGGGCCTGGTCGTGGCACGTCATGGTCGCCCCATCGTCGCAGGTCACGCCGCCGTCCGCGGTCCCGGGGGGCGCCGGTAGCCTCGGGCGGTGACCGACGGACCGGTGCGAGCGGCGTACGGCGGAGCCTGCGTGGCCTCGGTCGTCCCCGCCCTCCTGCGGCGTGAGCACCCGGCGTGGATGCCCGAGCCGGTCTCGGGCGCCCGGGTCGTGGTGCTGCTGGTCCTCGACGGGCTCGGCTGGCACTCCCTGCAGACCCACGCCGAGCGGATGCCCACCCTGGCGGGGATGGCGGGGGGGCCGATCACGACGGTGGTCCCCTCCACGACGGCGGCGGCGCTGACCTCGATCACGACGGGCCTCGCCCCGGCGGCGCACGGTGTCCTCGGATACCGGATGGTCGTCGACGACGACGTCCTCGACGTCCTGGCGTTCCGCCTCACGCGGGGTCGGCGCCCGCCCGACCCGTTCACCGTGCAGCGCCACGCCCCGTTCCTCGGACGGCCGGTGCCGGTGGTGTCGGCCTCCACCTACCGGGGCTCCGGCTTCACCCAGGTGCACCTCCGCGACGCCCGTTACGTCGGGTTCCGGACCGAGTCGACCCTGGTGGAGCACCTCCGGGGGCTGGCGCGGGGCGACGACGGATTCGTCTACGCCTACTCGCCGGGCGTCGACGAGGTCGCCCACGCCTTCGGTCTGCACGACCGGTACTACGCCGCCGAGGTCGCCGCCGCCGACCGGTTGGTCACGGAGATCCTCGACGCGCTGCCCGGCGACGCGGCGCTGGTGGTCACGGCCGACCACGGTCAGAGTCACGTCGGCCCCGACGGCTGGCGGCGGCTCGGGGCGCTCGAGTCGCTGGTCGACCGTCAGGCCGGTGACGCCCGCTTCCGGTCGCTGCACGCCCGCCGGGGTGCGGCGGCGGAGCTGGTCGCCGGCCTGCGCGACACGTTCGGGCACGAGGCGTGGATCCTCCCCCGGGAGGAGCTCCTCGACGGGGGCTGGCTCGGCCCCGAGGTCTCGCCGGCCACCCGGCGGCGTGCGGGCGACGTCGTGCTCGCCGCCCACGACGGGGTCGCCTTCGTCGATCCGGCCCTGCCCCGGGAGGCCAACCTGGTGTCGGCCCACGGGTCGCTGACGCCCGCCGAGATGCTGGTGCCGCTGGTCGCCGCCCGGGGCCGGGGGTGAGCGGGGATTCCCGTTGGCGGCGTCCGGGTGACGCGATAGGGTCGGAATCACACCGGTGTGATTCGCCACCGGTCGTTCCGTCCACGGTCGATCGTTCCCGGTCGTCCGACACCCCAGGGGGATGACGCTGCCGTGAGCAGCTCCTTCGTGCACCTGCACCTGCACACGGAGTACTCGATGCTCGACGGCGCGGCGCGCATCACCGACGTCGTCGCGAAGGCGGCGGCCGACGGCCAGCCCGCGGTCGGCATCACCGACCACGGCAACATGTACGGCGTCCTCGACTTCTACAAGGCCGCCCGGGCCGCCGACGTCAAGCCGATCCTCGGGATGGAGGCGTACTTCGTCGACACGAGCCGCTTCGACCGACCGAAGCGCTCCGAGCACGAGATCTACCACCTCACCCTGCTCGCCCTGAACAGCACCGGATACAAGAACCTCATCCGGGTGTCGTCGTCGGCGTACCTCGACGGGTTCTTCTACAAGCCCCGCGCCGACTTCGAGTTGCTCGAGCACCACCACGACGGGCTCGTGGCCACGTCGGGATGTCTCGGGAGTGCCGTCTGTCAGCGCCTGCTGCGCGACGACTACGACGGCGCCCGCGAGACCGCCGCCCGCTTCCAGGACGTCATGGGGCGCGACAACTTCTTCATCGAGATGCAGGACCACGGCCTGCCCGAGCAGCACCGGGTCAACGTCGACCTCCTGCGGATCGCCCGCGAGCTCGGCGCGCCGTTGCTCGCCACCAACGACTCGCACTACACGCACCGTGACGACGCCGAGTCCCACGCCGCGCTGCTCTGCGTCCAGACCGGCGCCACCCTCGACGACCCCAACCGGTTCAAGTTCGACGCCGAGGAGTTCTACCTCAAGACCGCGTCGGAGATGCGCCACCTGTTCCGCGACTACGAGGAGGCGTGCGACAACACGCTCTGGATCGCCGAGCGCGCCGACGTCGAGATCGAGTTCGACAACGCCGTGCTGCCGTCGTTCCCCACGCCCGCCGGTCACGACGAGGACTCCTACCTGCGCGAGCTCGTCCTCGAGGGCATGCGCACCCGCTACGGCGCGACCCCCGAGGCGTCGGTCGTCGAGCGGATCGAGTTCGAGCTCGGCGTCGTCAAGACGATGGGCTTCTCGGCCTACTTCCTCGTGGTCTGGGACCTCGTCCGCTACGCCCGCGAGCAGGGCATCCGGGTCGGGCCGGGCCGGGGGAGCGCGGCCGGGTCGTGCGTGGCGTACTGCCTCGGCATCGTCGACATCGACCCGATCCGCTACGACCTCCTCTTCGAGCGGTTCCTCAACCCGGGCCGCAAGCAGATGCCCGACATCGACATGGACTTCGACTCCCGCTACCGCGGCGAGATGATCAAGTACGCGGCGCGCCGCTACGGCGACGACCGGGTCGCCCAGATCGTCACCTTCTCCACGATCAAGGCCCGGGCCGCCGTGCGCGACGCCGCCCGGGTGCTCGGCTACCCGTACGCCGTGGGCGACAAGATCGCCAAGCTCATGCCGCCGCTGATCATGGGCCGCGACACCCCGCTGCGGGCCTGCCTCGAGGAGGTCACCGGCCACGAGGACGGCTACAAGATGGCCGCCGAGCTGCGTGACCTGTACGGCGTCGACCCCGACGCCAAGCGGGTCATCGACGTCGCCCGCGGCCTCGAGGGGCTGCGCCGTCAGGACGGCATCCACGCCGCCGCCGTGGTGATCGCCCGCGACCCCCTGACCGAGTACCTGCCCGTGCAGCGCAAGCCCGAGCCGGGGGGCAACCTCGCCGACGCGCCGGTGGTCACCCAGTACGAGATGCACGGCGTCGAGGAGCTCGGGCTCCTCAAGATGGACTTCCTCGGCCTGCGCAACCTCGACGTCATCGAGATCACCCGTGACCTCGTCGAGCGCCGCACCGGCACCCGTCCCGAGGTCGACGCCGTCCCGCTCGACGACCCGAAGACCTTCGACCTGCTCCGGGCCGGCGACACCGTCGGGGTGTTCCAACTGGAAGGCGGGCCGGTCCGCGCCCTGCTGCGCTCGCTGCAGCCGTCGGCGTTCGAGGACGTCGCCGCCCTGGTGGCCCTCTACCGCCCGGGCCCGATGGCCCAGAACTGGCACAACGAGTACGCCGACCGCAAGAACGGGCGGCGTCCGGTCGAGTACCCGCACCCCGACCTCGAAGAGGTGCTGGCGCCGACCTACGGGCTGATGATCTACCAGGAGCAGCTGATGCGCGTCGCGCAACGGCTGGCCGGGTACTCGCTCGAGGAGGCCGACAACCTCCGCAAGGCGACGGGCAAG
>JAFMJM010000150.1 GCA_017853455.1 Acidimicrobiia bacterium
TCGTCTCCGCCGACGACCACGTCGACGTGGCCCACACCGCCGTCAAGGCCAATCTCGCTCAGAAGTTCCACGATGCCTACGACGCCGGCCTGCGGGCGTTCGCCGAGTCGGCCCAGAGCGTCCGGTCGATCGAGGCCAACGCCCGCTGGCGGGAGCAGCAGGCCCTGGGCGAGCCCGATCGCCCGGTGGGCATGGGCGTCGCCCGTCGGCACGCCGCCAACGGCCGCCCGGGACACACCGACGCCGCCGCCCGCCTCGCCGACATGGACACCGACGGTGTCTGGGCCTCGTCGTCGTACTGCGAGGTGTCGGCGTTCCGCTACCTGTACCTGATCCAGGACGGCTGGCGGGAGGCGACCCGGGCGTTCAACACCACCCTCGCCGAGTGGGCCGCCGCCGACCCCACCCGGCTGGTCGTCTCGTACCAGATCCCCATCCACGACGTCGACGCCGCGGTGGCCGAGGTGCGCTGGGCCGCGGCGAACGGCTGTCGCTCCCTGCAGCTGCCGGTGTTCCCCGCCGAGCTCGGGCTTCCCGACTACTGGGACTCCCGCTACGACCCGCTCTGGGCGGCCATCACCGACGCCGACCTCCCGATCTGCTGCCACATCGGCATGAACACCGCGCTCGACGATCTCGCGCTGCGCGACCCCACCCCGCAGAAGGGCATCTTCGTGCCGATGGTGCCGCTCTCGGCGGCCGAAGCGCTCGGCATGTGGGTGCTCACCGGCGTGTTCGAGCGGTTCCCCGACCTCCGGTTGGTCTTCGTCGAGCCGGGGCTCGGCTGGGTGGCCTGGTGGCTCAACACGGTCGACGACATGGCCCGGCGTCAGGGCTACGACTTCCCGGCGCTGCTCGACGAGCCGAGCACCTACTTCCGGCGCAACGTGTTCCTCACGTTCATCGACGAGCCCCACGCCCTGCGCCTCGCCCGGGAGACCCTCGGGGTCGACAACGTGATGTGGTCGTCCGACTACCCCCACCCGGTGTCGTCGTGGCCCAACTCGGTGACGCTGGTCGACGAGATGTTCGCCGACGCGTCACCCGACGAACGCGACCGCATCGTCAACGGCAACGCCACCCGCGTGTGGCGACTCTGACCGGCGTCTCGACGGTCGGGGAGCGACGATGGCAGGGGTGTACGACGGACTGACCGTCCTCGACCTGTCACAGGGGATCGCCGGTCCGATGACCGCCATGCTCCTCGCTGACAACGGTGCAGCGGTGACGGTGGTGGAGCCCCCGGGCGGCGAGGTCGCCACGCCGCCGACCGGACGCCGCGTCTGGCGCCGAGGCACCCGCAGCGCGTCCCTCGACCTCGGCACCGGGGCGGGGCGGACGGTCGTGCGGTCTCTTGCTTCCCGGGCCGACGTCGTCATCGTTGCGTTCGCCCCGGGCGAGGCGGCGGCCCTCGGCCTCGACCACGCGACACTGTCCGTCGGCAATCCGCGCCTGATCACCTGCGAGATCGACGGGTACGGCGACCATCCCGCCCACGTCGGCCGCCCGGCCCACGACGCGCTGGTCGCCGCGCGCACCGGCCTGCTCTTCGACCAGAAGGGCCGCACCGGGGGCGCCTACGAGTTCATCAACGGCCGCCCGGGCCCCCTCCCCGAGTTCGGTCCGCCCGACGGGCTGGTGCGCGGTGCCGACCGATCCGGTCCGGTCTTCCCGCGCACGCCGTGGCCGAGCGTCGGGGCGACGTACCTGGCCTCACTCGGCATCGCGGCGGCGCTGCGGGCCCGCGAGGTCACCGGTCGCGGTCAGCGGGTGCACGTGTCGTTGCTCCAGGGGGCGCTGGCCGCGGTCGCGCTCAACTGGCAGCGGGTCGAGGCCCCCGACGCCCCGATGTACTGGATGTGGCCGATCGACGCCCGGTCGATCGAAGGCCTGTACCGCTGTGCCGACGGCCGCTGGGTCCACCACTGGACCGTCCGGCCGAAGTGGGTGCTCGCCGCCGCCGAGGCCGACGACCCACGCACCGCGAGCCTCGACACTGCGTATCGCGACGACCCCGACCGGATCGCCATGGACGCCGACGGCATGGTCACCGGATCGGTGCTGCACCCGCTCCTCGCCGAGGCGTTCGCGAAACACCCGGCGGCCGTCTGGGAGGAGGCGGGTGCCGCCGCGGGCATCGGGGTGGCACTGGTGCGCTCGCCCGCCGAGGCGCTGGCCGACCCGGCGTTGCTCGCCGACGGCTGCGTGGTCGAGGTCGACGACCCCGAGGTGGGCCGCATCCGTCACGTGGGGCCGGTGCTCGAGTTCTCGGCCACGCCGGGCGCGGTCCGGGGGCCGGCACCCGCACCCGGGGCCGACACCGACGCCGTCCTCGCCGACGCCGAGCGCGTTGCGCCCGCAGTTCCCGGCCCGGCGCCGTCGACCACCACCCTCGCCGGGCCGCTGGCCGGCGTGCGGGTCCTCGACCTCGGTCTCGGCGTGGCCGGTCCGTTCACCGGACGGATGCTCGCCGACCTCGGTGCCGACGTGATCAAGGTGATGGCGCTCCACGACGGGTTCTGGGCCGGAACCCACATGGGGCTCGGCACCAACCGCGGCAAGCGCAGCATCGCCCTCGACCTCAAGCTCCCCGGTGGACGCGAGGCGCTCGAGCGACTGATCGCGAGCGCCGACGTGTTGACGGTGAACTGGCGCCCCGGTGCCGCCGCCCGCCTCGGCCTCGACTGGGAGACGCTGCACGCCCGGTACCCGAAGCTGGTGTGGTGCAACACGCGTGGGTTCGAGCGCGGGCCCCGCTCCGACCTGCCGGGTACCGACCAGACCGCCGCCGCCCTCACCGGCACCGAGTGGGAGGACGGCGCCATGGACGCCGGCAATCCGCCGTTGTGGAGCCGGTCCAACATGGGCGACACCGGCAATGCGCTCCTCGCCGCGATCGCCATCACCGCCGCGCTCTACCACCGTGACCGGACGGGTGAGGCCCAGGCGGTGAGCACGTCGATCGTCAACGCCGGGCTGCTCCACACCTCGTACGCGTGGATCGCCGCCGACGGCACGCCCTCCGACTGGGGTCACGTCGATGCCGACCAGACCGGTCTCGGTCCCGACCACCGGATGTACCGGTGTGCCGACGACCGGTGGGTGTTCGTCGTCGCGCCCGACGACGAGACCCGGGCCCGGTTCCGCGAGGTGCTCACCGGCGACCCGGCTGCGACCAGTGCCGCGCTCGAGGCCGCCTTCGCCACCCGGTCGGCCGACGAGTGGTGGTCCGCCCTCGACGCCGCCTCGGTCCCGGCCGAGGTGGTCGACGAGGAGTTCTGCCGGACCCTGTTCGACGACCCCGTGGCGCGGGCCGCCGGCCTGATCGCCACCACCTGGGCCCCCGGGGTCGGTCGCTTCGAGGACCCCGGCGTGCTGATCGACCTGTCCGACACCCCCGGTGGGGTCGCCGGCGGACCGTGCGGGTGTGGCGAGCACACCCGGGACCTGCTGCGCGAGGTGGGCTACCCCGACGCCGAGATCGACGCCCTGGTGGCCGAGCGGGCGGTCCTCGACGCCCCGGTCGCCCGACCGGAGGAATCACGGTGACCGACGAGATCCGGGTGATCCCGCCCGCCCACGATCCCGACGACGTCTGGTTCTGGGAGGGCGTCCGCGAGGGCCGGTTGCTGCTCCAGGCCTGCGCCGACTGCGGTGTGGTCCGGCACCCACCGTTGCCGATGTGCGGTGCCTGCCACTCCACCGACTGGACCACCCGGGAGTCTGCGGGCGTGGGCACGGTCCACTCGTGGATCGTGTCGGTCCCGCCGGGCGCGCCGTCGGGACCGGGCCGCATCGTGGTGCTCGTCGACCTCGCCGACGGCGTGCGGTTCGTGGCGAACCTGGTCGACACGCCGGTGACCACGGTGGCCAACGGCATGGCGGTGCGCCTCGAGTTCCGCGACTGCGGCGGCACCGTGCTGCCCCAGTTCGTGCCCGCCGACCCGACGGCCGACGGCGGTGTCGCGTGAGTGCCCGGCCGGCGTTCGCCGGGACGACCGTGATCGCCGGGATCGGGCACACCGAGTACTCGAAGGACAGCGGTCGCAGCGAGCTGCAGTTGGCCGCCGAGGCGGCGCGGGCCGCCATCGCCGACGCCGGGCTCACCCCCGCCGACGTCGACGGGCTGGTCACCTTCACCCAGGACGCCAACGACGAGCTGCTGCTGATGCGTGCGCTCGGCATCCCCGAGGTGCGCTTCCTGTCGCGTACGCCCAACGGCGGTGCCGGTGCGTACGGCACGATCCAACACGCCGCGGCCGCCGTCGCGGCCGGGGCCGCCGAGACCGTGCTGGTGTACCGGGCGTTCAACGAACGGTCCGGGCGCCGGTTCGGCCAGCCCAACCAGCGGGTCACCCCGCCCGGCTGGAACTGGTACCTGCCGTTCGGTCTCGACACCCCGGCCAAGACCTACGCCCTGGCGTTCCAGCGCTACATGCACCGCTACGGCCTCACCAACGAGGACTTCGGGCGGTACTCGGTGGTGGCCCGTCGGCACGCCGCCACCAACCCCGACGCCTGGTTCTTCGGCCGTCCGATCACACTCGCCGAGCACCAGGAGTCGCGCTGGATCGTCGAGCCGATCCTGCGACTGCTGGACTGCTGTCAGGAGAGCGACGGGGGCGTGGCGCTGATCGTCACCCGGTCCGAGCGCGCACACGACCTGCCCCACCCGGGTGTGACGATCGCGGCGGCGTCGGTCGACCACCTGGTCGAGGGCAGCGTGATGCACAACTACTACCACCACGATCTCGCCGAGTTCCCCGAGGCCGCGGCGTTGGGCCGTCGGCTCTACGACCAGGCCGGGCTCACCGCCGCCGACGTCGACGCCGCGATGCTCTACGAGAACTTCAGCCCGGTCGTCTTCCTGCAGCTCGAGGCGTTCGGGTTCTGTGGCCCGGGCGAGGCGCGTGACTTCATCGCCGACGGTCACATCGACCTCGACGGATCGTTGCCGGTGAACACTCACGGCGGTCTGCTCGGTGAGGCCTACATCCACGGCGTGAACAACGTCCTCGAAGCCGTGCGTCAGCTGCGCGGCACCGCCGCCAACCAGCTCGCCGACCCGGAGCGCATCCTGGTCGCGGGTGGGTCGAGCGGCCTGATCCTGGAGGCGGTCCGATGACCCCGGCGAACCCCGACCCGACGAACGGCTCCCTGACCGGGACGCGCGCCCTGGTGGTGGGGGGCGGCTCGGGGATCGGCCTCGGGTCGGCCCGGGCGCTCGCCCGTGACGGTGCCACCGTCACCGTCGCCGGTCGGACCGAGGCCAAGCTCCGCGACGCCTGCGCCGAGTTGGCCGGGGCCGGGCTCGACGTCGGCTACGCGGTCTGTGACGTGCTCGACCCGGCGTCGGTGCGCGCCGCCGTGGCCGCGGCGTCCGACGACGAGGGCCGCCTCGACGTCGCGGTGGTCGTGCCCGGGGGCGGCTCGATCGGCCCGGTGCTGCTGCGCGACGACGCCGAGTTCGCCGCCGAGATCGCCCAGAACGTGATGCCGATCTTCCTCACGCTCAAGTACGCCGGCCACGCCATGGTGCGCAATGGCTCGGGATCGTTCGTGGCGATCTCGTCGACGGCGTCGCACTTCGCGACCCGCCACCTGGCCTCGTACGCGGCGGGCAAGGCGGCGGTCGACGAGTTGGTGCGGGTGGCGGCCAACGAGCTCGGCCCCCTCGGGATCCGGGTCAACGCCGTGCGCCCGGGCATGACCCGCACCCCGGCGACGGCGGGGGCGTTCGCCAACCCGGCCATGCTCGACGCGTTCGTGGCGGGTCAGCCGATCGGGCGCCCGGGCGAGGTCGACGACATCGCCGCCGCCGTGCGGTACTTCGCCGGCCCGGAGTCGTCGTGGGTCACCGGCCAGGCGCTCGCCGTCGACGGCGGGCACACCCTGCGGGAGTTCGTCGACTACGCCGACCTGCTCCCGCTCCCCGACGTGCGGGCTGCGATCCTCGACCCCACCGACTGACCAGCGTTTGTTCGGTTGTCGTGCCCCTGGCACGGACAA
>JAFMJM010000151.1 GCA_017853455.1 Acidimicrobiia bacterium
GACCACGACCACCCGAACGGCGGGCGGCACTCTCCGGAGTCCGCCCGCCGTTCGCGTCTCCGGGGGCCGGCCGCGACCGGGCGACCGACGCCGTAGGTCGGCGTCCCCCGCTCACGAGCCGGCCGACGCCGACCGGGTCAGGAGACGTCGAGGACGATCTTGCCGACGGCGTGGCCGTCGCCCACGTACCGCAGGGCGGCGGCCGCCTCGGCGAGCGGGAACGTCGCCCCGATGTGGGGCGTGGCCCGACCCTGTCCGAGCAGGTCGAGGAGCTCGGCCTCGTTGCGGACCATCGCGGCGAACTCGTGGGTGGTGAAGCCCATGAACTCGAAGCCCATGATCCGGATGCCCTTGAGCAGCACGAGGTTGAGCGGGATCTTCGGGATCTCGCCGGCGGCGTAGCCGATCGTCACGAAGCGTCCGCCGTACCGCAGTGCCCGCAGCGCCGGCTCGGCCAGGGCGCCCCCGACCGGGTCGATCACGATGTCGGCCCCCTCGGGCAGCACGCCCTTGAGCGCGCCCCGGAGGTCGCCGTCGGTGTGATTGACGAGGTGGGTGGCGCCCAACGAGCGGGCGACCTCGAGCTTCGTCGGCGACGACGCCACCGCCGTGACGACGCCCCCGAGGGCGACGGCGAGCTGCACGGCCGCCAGCCCCACGCCCCCACCGGCTCCGAGCACGATGACCTGCTCGCCGGGCTGGAGGGCGGCGACGGTCCGCAGCGAGTTGTAGGAGGTGCGGTGCGCGACCCCGAAGGCCGAGGCCTCGCGGTACCCCACCCCGTCGGGGATACGGGTGAGTGACGACGCCGCCGCGACGGCCTCCTCGGCGAACGCCCCCACGAACAGCGTGCCCATCACCCGGTCGCCGACGGCGAACCCGTCGACCCCGTCGGCGACCTCGGTGACGTCGCCGGCGAACTCGCTCCCGGGCACGAACGGGGTCGGGCACGACACCTGGTAGCGGTTCGCCACGATCAGCACGTCGGGAAAGTTGACCGCCGCCGCCCGCACCGCGACGCGCACCTGGCCCGTCCCGAGGTCGGGGGACGGGATCTCCTCGACCCGCACCACCTCGGGCGGGCCGTACTCGTGGCAGACGGCGGCACGCACGGTCGCTCCCTTCCGGCCGTCAGGCCGGGTTCGAGAAGGTGGTGGACTCGGCCAGGTCGGCGGCCGACTGCATCGCACCGAGCACGACCGGACCGAACGCCAGCAGCTTCTCGTCGGCGGCGGCCCGCTGGAAGCCCTGCTCGAGCACGATGGCGAGCTTCCACTTGGCCAGGATCAGGTAGTAGTCGAGGTCGTCGACCTGACGGCCCGACACCTCGGCGTAGTGGGCCACGACCTGGTCGCGCGTGGGCATGCCCTGCATGTTGACGTAGCCCGACGTGGCGGCCTCGTCGGCGGCCGTGTCGTCGGGCCAGCCCTGGACCATCCATCCGAGGTCGAGCTTCGGGTCGCCGACGGTGCCCATCTCCCAGTCGACCAGGGCGGCCAGACGGGCGGGGGCGCCGTACTCGAACATCACGTTGGCGAACTGGTAGTCGCCGTGCATGAGACCGGGCCGGTAGTCGAGGGGCCGGTTGGCGACGAGCCAGGCCGACGCCTCGTCGAAGCCGGGCAGGTCGCGTCCCTTGATCCGCTCGAAGAAGCGGGTCCAACGCTCGACCTGGCGCTCGTGGAACCCGTCGGGCCGGCCCAGGTCGGCCAGACCCTTGGCCTGCCAGTCGACCCGGGAGAGCAGGGCGATGCCCTCGGCGAGCTGGTAGCCGAGCCCGGCCCGGGCCTCGAGGTCGGTGTCGAACGGCGCCGGCCAGCGCTTCTCGACCATCCCCATCGGCGACCAGCCGTCGATGAAGCCCATCAGGTAGAAGCAGCGACCCACCACCGACGGGTCGTCGCAGACCGCCACGGCCTCGGTGTGGGGGACGTCGGTGCCGTCGAGGGCCTCGACGATCCGCCACTCGCGCAGGATGCCGCCGTCACGGTCGGCGGGTGCGGTCGTCGGCGGGATCCGGATGACGCAGTGGAGATCGCCCCGGCGGAGCTCGTAGATCTCGTTCTGGCTGCCGCCCGAGATGAACGAGTGCTCGAGCGGCTCCCCGGCGCCCGGCAGACCCCGTTCGTCCATCCAGGCGGCGAGACGCTCGAAGTCCATCAGAGGTTCCCGACCTCGAGGTCGAGGACGTGCGCGAACTTCTGCTGCGCCGCCTCGATCTTGCCGGGGATCCACTCGGTCGGCCACATGCCGTCGGTGGCCTCGTAGTCGCGCAGCACCTGGCGGGCGATGGTGACCTTGTGCACCTCGGTCGGCCCGTCGGCGAGGCCCATGACCCCGGCGCCGGCGACCATCGACAGGAACGGCATCTCGTTGCTGACGCCGAGCGCCCCGTGGACCTGCATGGCCCGCCAGGCGATGTCGTGGAGGACCGTCGGCATGACCACCTTGGCGGTGGCGATGTCCTTGCGGACCTTCTTGTAGTCGTTGTACTTGTCGATCTCCCAGGCCGTGTAGAGCACGAACAGCCGGAACTGGATCAGCTGGGCGTAGGAATCGGCGATGAAGCCCTGGACGAACTGCTTCTCGGCCAGCTTCGAGCCGGCGACGTCGCGACTGAGGGCCCGCTCGCACATCATGTCGAGGGCCTGCTGGGCCCAGCCGATGGTGCGCATGGCGTGGTGGATGCGCCCGCCACCGAGGCGCGTCTGGGCGATGGCGAACGCCTGGCCCTCACCACCGAGGACGGCGTCGGCCGGCACCCGTACCTCGTCGTAGTGGATGAGGGCGTGGTAGCCCTCGTTGATCGGCTCGCCGAACAGTCCGACGTTGCGCACGATGTTGACGCCCGGCGTGTCGGTGGGCACCAGGAACATCGACATGCCCTGGTAGGCGCTGACCTCGGGATCGGTGACGGCCATCACGATGAGGAACGTCGAGGTCTTGGCGTTGGAGGAGTAGTACTTCCAGCCGTTGATGACCCACTCGTCGCCGTCCTTGTGGGCGCGGCACTTGAACAGGGTCGGGTCGGCACCGGCCTGGGGCTCGGTCATGGAGTAGGTGGAGAAGATCTCGCCGTCGAGCAGCGGCCGGAGGTACTTGGCCTTCTGCTCGTCGGTGCCGTAGTGGGCGATGATCTCGGCGTTGCCGGTGTCGGGCGCCTGGCACCCGAACACCACCGACGCCCACAGGGTGCGCCCGAGGATCTCGTTGAGCAGGGCCAGCTTGAGCTGTCCGAAGCCCTGGCCGCCGAGCTCGGGGCCGAGGTGGGTGGCCCACATCCCCCGCCGGCGGACCTCGTCCTTGAGCGGGTCGATGATGCGGCGCATCTCGGGGGTCATCGGGTCGAACTGCTTGTGCGGGAAGACGTAGTCGAGCGGCTCGACCTCCTCGCGCACGAATTCGTCGACCCAGTCGAGGATCTCCTGGTACTCAGGATCCGTCTCGAAGTCCCACCCCATGACCTGACCTCCGTCTGCCGGTGCTCGAAGGGGCCGCCCGCCCACCCGGGACCGGGTGCGGTGCGGACCCCGGGGGCACGTTAGGTGCCGACGGCGGCCGCTCCGCGGCCCGGAGGCAGGGAGAGACGGGCGTTTCCGCCCCGTTTCGCATCGTATGAGAACGTCGTTCTCGTCGGCAACCCGGGGAGCGGGTGGCCCGGTCGTCGGTACGCTCCGCGGCGTGGCCGGACCGACCTTCCGCTGGGCCGACGCCGCCGACGTGGCGGCCGTCGTCGACCTCGTCGAATCGGCCTACCGGGGCGAGGCCAGCCGGGCCGGATGGACGCACGAGGCCGACCTGGTCGGCGGGCGGCGCATCGACGCCGACACCCTCACCGCCCAGATGGTCGCGGGCACCCGGGTGCTCCTCGTCGAGACCGGTGGCGCAATCGAGGCCTGCTGTGCCCTCCGGGACGACGGCTGCGGCACCGTGGCCTTCGGGATGTTCGCCGTGGTGCCGACCCGCCAGGCCCGGGGCACCGGCTCGGCACTTCTCGGCGAGGCCGCCCGCATCGCCCGTGACGACTGGGGGGCCAGCACGCTCGAGCTCGACGTCATCGATGTCCGGGCCGAGTTGATCGCCTGGTACGAGCGGCGGGGGTTCGTGCGGTCGGGCGGCGAGCGGTCGTTCCCCTACGGAGACGACCGCTTCGGCGACCCGTTCCGCGACGATCTTCGCTTCACGGTGATGACCCGGGCGCTCTGACGACAGCCTGGGCCCCACGCCACCCGGGCGGCTCGATCTGGCTAGGGTCCGCGCCGTGACCACCGAACGAGTCCCCGTCCCCGCCCGTCCGACCGAGGACGACCTCGCCGGGCTCTTCACGGCGCTCTCCAACTGGGGCCGCTGGGGCGACGACGACGAGCGGGGCACCCTCAACCACCTGACCGAGGCCCACCGCCGCCACGCCGCGACCCTCGTGGTCGACGGCGTCCCGGTCAGCCTGGCGCACGACCTCGGGACCGCACCGTCACCGGAGACGCCGTTCCCCGCGCACCACCACATGCTCGCGGCGGGCGATGCACGCGACAACACCGGCATCCCGGGCTACGAGGCGAGCCGCGACTACGTCGGGACGCAGGTCCACGGCCTCGGCATCACCCACGTCGACGCGCTCTGCCACATGTTCGTCGACGGCCGGATGTACAACGGTCGCCCCGCCTCCGACGTGCGCAGCGACGGCGCCCGGTCGAACACGATCATGACCTTCGCCGAGGGCGTGGTCGGCCGGGGCGTGCTCCTCGACCTCGTCGCCGCCCGCGATGGTGTCCCACTCGACGACGCGGCGATCGTGACCCGGGCCGAGCTCGAGGCAGCGGAGGCCGCACTCGGCGTGACGGTCGGCACCGGCGACATCGTGTGCGTCGCCACCGGCCGGGACGCCCGCCGGGCCGAGGCCGGTGGGGCGCTCGACCCGGGCCGGGGCATGGCCGGCCTGCACCCCGACTGCCTCCCGTGGCTCCGCGAGCGGGAGGTCGCGGTGCTCGGCAGCGACGGGATCTCCGACCCGATGCCCGGCCTCGGCGTCCCCAACTGGATGTTCCCGGTGCACCAGATCGGCATCGTGGGCCTCGGGCTGCCCCTCATCGACAACCTGCACCTCGGACGTCTCGCCGAGCGGTGCGCCGCCGCCGGGCGCTACGAGTTCCTGTTCTCGATGGGCACCCTGCGGGTCGTCGGCGGCACGGGCTGCCCCGTGAACCCGATCGCCGTGCTGTGAGCGCGCCCGACGCCCAACGCGGCCACGCCCACGACGTCGAGGAGCTGCGCAACCTCGGGCAGCGCTACGCCCGCGCCGTCGACGACCGCGCCTACGACGCGCTCCCGACGTGCTTCACGCCCGACGCCGTGGTCGAGGGCATCCGCGGCACCACCACCATCGCCGACTTCGTCACGACCCTGCGCGCCGCGCCGGCATCGAACGGACTCCACGTGCTCGGGGCGCCGCTGCTCACCTTCACCGCCGGCACCGACGCCGCCGCCCTCGACACCTACGCGGTCGTGTACCGGTGGTCGGACGACTCGCCCCGCACCACCCTCGCCGTGCGCTACCTCGACGACGTCGTACGCACGCCCGTCGGCTGGCGCATCGCCCATCGGCGGACCGTGCTGATCTGGGCCGACTGACCCGTCGCCGACCCCCGTCCGGCGCCGGGCGCCGGGCGTCAGCGGGCCAGCCGGTTGCGCACCAGCCGACCCGGGGTCGCGCCCGTCGGTGCTCCGTCGACCAGCGTGACCGCTCCCGCCACCACGGTGGCCCGGAAGCCCTCGGCCCGCTGCGAGAGGCGCAGGCCGCCGCCCGGCAGGTCGGCGACGAGCTCGGGCACCGCCGGACCGACCCGCTCGGGATCGAAGACGGTCAGGTCGGCGATCATCCCTTCGCGCACCAGCCCCCGATCGGCGAGTCCCCACGCGGTCGCCGGCGCCAGGGTGAGCATGCGGACCGCCTCCTCGATCGTGAACTCACCCCGTTGGCGGACCCAGTGTCCGAGGAGGTGG
>JAFMJM010000006.1 GCA_017853455.1 Acidimicrobiia bacterium
CGGCGGCGAAGGTGCCCGGCACCGGCTCGCCGTCGATCGCCCGGTGGGCGATGGTCCGCGACGTCGACACGCCGAGCGCCCCGGCCTCGACGCCCTCGCGCACGATGCGGGCCATGGCCGCGATGTCGTCGGGGGTGGCGGGCTCGTTGCGTGCGCCGCGCTCGCCCATCACGTAGCCGCGCACCGAGCCGTGGGGCACCTGGGTGCCCACGTCGATCATCAGCGGCTGGGCGTCGACGAAGTCGAGGAACTCGGGGAACGTCTCCCACCCCCACCGGATCCCCTCGGCCAGCGCGGTGCCGGGGATGTCCTCGACGCCCTCCATGAGGCCGATCAGCCACTCGTGGCGGTCGGGGGCGGCCGGAGCGAAGCCCACGCCGCAGTTGCCCATCACGACCGTGGTGACCCCGTGCCACGACGACGGCGAGAGGGTCGGGTCCCAGGTGACCTGGCCGTCGTAGTGGGTGTGGACGTCGACGAAGCCGGGGGTGACGAGACGTCCGGTGGCGTCGATCTCCTCCCGGCCCTGGGCCGTGACGGTGCCGACCAGCGTGATGCGGCCGTCGTCGACGGCGACGTCGGCGGTGAACGCCGGGGCGCCCGTCCCGTCGACGACCGTTCCGTTGCGGATGACGAGATCGTGCACGGCTCCCCCTCGCGGACGGTCGCCCCTGGACCGACGACGTGTGCGGATCGTAACGTGTCGGGACCCCGTCCGGGACGCCCGCCCCCGGCCCCGAGGAGCCCCATGCAGACCCTGCCCGGCATCGACCTGACCGACCTCGACACCTTCGTCCGTGGGGTGCCCCACGACCAGTTCGACCGGCTCCGCGCCGACGACCCCGTCCACTTCCACCCCGAGGACGGCGGTGCCGGATTCTGGTGCATCACCCGGGCCGACGACCTCCACCGGGTCAGCCACGAGTGGGAGGTGTTCTCGAGCGAGTGGGGCATCACCCTCCACGAGGCCCAGAGCGACGAGCAACTGGCCGAGCAGCGGATGATGATGCTGATGATGGACCCGCCCCGGCACACCCGGCTGCGGCTCCTCGTCAACAAGGGCTTCACCCCGCGCATGGTGCAGCGCCTCCACGAGCGG
Source organism: Acidimicrobiia bacterium (assembly GCA_017853455.1). Classification (GTDB taxonomy): domain Bacteria; phylum Actinomycetota; class Acidimicrobiia; order IMCC26256; family PALSA-555; genus CAIUKV01. The sequence goes on from JAFMJM010000006.1 coordinate 1,100, forward strand.
GTCCGGGAGATCGCCATCGACATCGTCGAGCAGGCGCTCGCACGCGGCGATGTCGACTTCGTGGTCGACGTGGCGTCGGAGCTGCCCCTGCAGGTCATCGCCGAGCTGATGGGGGTCCCCCACGAGGACCGCACACAGATCTTCGAGTGGTCGAACCGCCTGATCGGCTCCGAGGACCCCGAGTACAACGTCTCACCCGACCTGGCCCGCGAAGCCGCCATGGAGATGTTCGTCTACGCCAACGAGCTGGCCGCCCGGAAGCGGGCGGAGCCCGGCGACGACATCGTGAGCGTGCTGCTCGGCGCCGAGGTCGACGGCGAGCGCCTCTCCGACCTCGAGTTCGACCTGTTCTTCCAGCTGCTCGCGGTGGCGGGGAACGAGACGACCCGCAACCTGATCTCGCACGGCATGCTGGCACTGCTGGAGAACCCGGACCAGCACCGACTCCTCCTCGACGAACCGGACCGTCTGTCCGACGCCGTCGACGAGATGCTCCGGCACGCGTCGCCGGTGATGTACATGCGCCGCACGGCCCGCACCGGGTTCACCCTGCGCGGCAAGGACATCGCCGAGGGCGACAAGGTGGCGCTCTGGTACATCGCCGCCAACCACGACCCCGAGGTGTACGCCGACCCGCACCGCTTCGACATCACCCGCGAGAAGCGCGACCACGAGGCCTTCGGCGGTGGAGGTCCGCACTTCTGCCTGGGTTCGCACCTGGCCCGGCTGGAGATCAGCGTGATGTTCGAGGAGCTGCTGCGCCGCGCCCCCCGCGCCGAACTGACCGGAGACGTGGCCCGGCTCCGCTCGAACTTCATCAACGGGATCAAGCACCTGCCGGTCCGGCTGTCGGCGTGAGCGACGATCGTCCGGGCATCGACGTCGGGGCCGTCACCGACTGGCTGGTCGCCCGCGCCGGGCTGCGCGCCCCGTTCACCTTCGACCTGGTCGCGGCCGGTGGCTCCAACCTCACCTACCGGGTGACCGACGCCGCCGGGACGGTGGTGGCGCTGCGCCGCCCGCCGGTCACCGCGGTGCTCGCCACCGCCCACGACGTCGGGCGCGAGTTCCGGATCCTGACCACCCTGCACGCCCACACCGACGTGCCGGTGCCCGCCCCGTTGGCCGAGTGCACCGACCCCGGCGTCACCGGCGGGCCGTTCTACGTCATGGACTTCGTCGAGGGGACCATCCTGCGCACCCCGGACGACAGCACCCCCCTGACCCCCGAGCAGCACCGGCGGGCCGCCGATTCCCTCGTCGACGTGCAGATCGCGTTCCACGCCCTCGACGTCGACGCCGCCGGGCTCGGCGACCTCGCCCGGACCCGCACCGACTACGTCGCCCGCCAGCTCCGGCGGTGGAAGGCCCAGGTCGACGACGGCCGGGTGCGCGAGCAGCCCGTCCTCGACGCCGTCCACGCCACCCTCGCGGCGTCGGTGCCGCCCGACTCCGGGCCGCCCGGCCTGGTGCACGGCGACTACCGGTTCGACAACACCGTCCTCGGCCCCGACGGGTCGGTCGCAGCCGTGCTCGACTGGGAGCTCGCCACGATCGGCGATCCGGCGGCCGACGTCGCCTGGAGCCTGTGCTACTGGTCCGACCCCGGCGACACCGCCTGCTTCATCGACACCTCTCCGACCCTCGATCCCGCCTTCCCCCGCCGGGCCGAGGTCGTGGCCCGCTACACCGCCCGGGGGGACCGCGACTGGTCGGGGCTGCCCTGGCTGGAGGCGTTCTCCTGGTGGAAGATGGGCTGCATCGTCGAGGGCGTCTACGCCCGGCGGCTGAAGGGGGCCCGGGGCGGGGCCTCCCAGAGCGATCCGCAGACCATCGCCGGGCGGGCCGACGCCTACCTCGACCGGGCGGCTGCCCTCGTCGCGGCGCTCGCGTAGGCCAGACTGTCGGGCATCCCGGGCCCCTCCCCGCCCGGCCGGCCAGGAGCACCCCGTGACCCGCAACCAGATCTGGATCACCGTCGGCGCGATCGCCGCCGCCCTCGCCGTCGGGATCGGCGTCACCGTCCTGGTGACGGGTGGCGGCGACTCGTCGATCGACACGGTCACCAGTCGCTCGACCACGACCAGCACGTCCTCGACCACCGTCGCGCCCACCACGGCGCCGACCACCGTCGCCCCGACGACGACCAAGCCGACGACGCCGCCCTCGACCCTGCCGTCGCCGACCGTCAGCATCGTGCCCGCCCCCACCGCCGCCCCCACCGTGCCGCCGACCACCCCGCCCACGACCGCGGCCCCCTCCCCGGTCACCACCGTGCCGGCGCCGACCACCACGACCGCCCCCACCCCGCCCACGTCGGTCGAGCCGTCCGACCCGGGCATCACCGACACCGAGATCCACGTGGCGGTCATCGCCGACTCGCCCGACGCCATCGCCGGGGTCAACACCTGGGCGGCGGTGGTCAACGCGAAGAAGGGCGTGGCCGGCCGCAAGGTCGTCGTCGACGCCTTCCCGGTCAACGGCGACCCCGCCCAGTACGCCGCCGCCGTCGCCACGGCGTGCGCCCAGGACTTCGTGATCGTCGGGTCGAACTCGGTGGCCGACTCGGCCGTCGTCGACCTGGTGGCCTGCGACATCCCCGACCTCCCGGCCCGGGCCTGGACCTCGGCCCACCGCGGCGCCGCCAACACCTACGCCGTGGTGCCCACGTCGGACACCAAGCAGCAGGTCGGACCGTTCGTCTACCTGAAGGGCGCCGTGACGGGCTGCTGCGCCCAGTACGTCGTCAAGTCCACCGACCCGGTCGTGGCCGCCGCGACCGAGGCGTCGATGGCCGCCGCCGTCACCAAGGGCTTCACCACGGCGGGCAGCCAGGCCCTGGCCGCCGACGCCCCGCAGTCGGCCTACGCCGCCGTGGCGGCGAAGATGAAGGACACCGCTGCGAACTTCGGCCGCAGCGACCTCGGCGTCACGTCGACGATCAACCTGCGCACCGAGGCGCAGACCGCCGGGGTCACCGGCACCTGGTTCTGCTTCGCGCAGTGCTACACGCAGAGCTTCCTCGACCAGGGCGGCCCGGCCGTCGAGGACGAGTACGTGGCGATCGGCACCAACCCGTTCGAGGAGGCCGGCGCGATCCCGGCGATGGCCAAGTACCTGGCCAAGGGCGGGCCGCGCACCCAGACCGGGCTCGAGTCGTACTCGGCCGGGCTGCTGTTCCAGACCGTGACCGCCCAGGTGGTGGCCGACGTCGGCAAGAACGGCGTGACCCGGGCGGCGGTCCTGGCCAAGGTCGCCGGCGTGGCCGACTTCACCGCCTACAACATCCTCGGCCCGACCGACGTCGGGGCGCGGACGGTGCCGGGGTGCTTCGTGCTCATGCAGGCGAACAACTCGAAGTTCACCCGGGTCGAGCCGCAGGCGGCGACGAAGCTCTCCTGCGGCGACGCCAACCTGGTGTCGGTCGGCCCCTGACCGGTCCGGCGCTCCCGGCGAACCAGCCGTTCCCGGCGCGTCAGAGCGTCGGGAACGGCGAGGTCGACACCTCGGTGCCGATCCGCCGGAACATCGAGTCGTAACGCCGCCGGGCGAAGTACCAGGTGCCGTCCCGGGCGACGTACTCGTCGTGATAGACGCCCGCGAAGAACACCTCGGTGCCGTCGGTCCGGACCCCGAACTCGGAGATGTACCAGCGGCCCCGGGCCCGGGTCGGGTCCTCGGGATCGAGGGCCACCCGACCCGAGAGCAGGGCGTGGACGATCGTGTCCCAGTGCTCGAGCAGCCCGGCCAGGAATCCGCGCACGGCGTCGCGTCCCTCGTGGGTCCCGTAGCCCGTGACCGTCCAGACCCCGTCGGGGCTGAACAGCAGCGACACCTCGTCGGCGGCCTGTCGGGTGACGGCGTCGGCGTAGTGGGCGACCAGGTCGCGCACCCGCGCCTCGATCAGGCCGGGATCGGCCTTGCGCGCGCTCACGCCCGACCCCGCAGCGGCCGGAAGAAGGTGCGGACGTCGTCGACGAACAACTCGGGCTCCTGCATGGCGGCGAAGTGCCCGCCGCGGGGCTGCTCGGTCCAGTGCACGACGTCGTAGCGCCGCTCGGCCCAGGCGCGGGGCGTGCGGGTGACCTCGCCCGGGAAGTTGGCGACCCCGGTCGGCACGCCCACGTACCCCTGGGGCAGCGCGTCGCGGCCCACGGTGCGCATCTCGTGGTAGAGCCGGACCGACGACGTGGCGGTGCCCGTCACCCAGTAGAGCGTCACGTTGGTGAGCAGCTGGTCGGGGGTGAACACCGCCGTGGGGTCGGGGCCGCCGTCGCTCCAGGCGCCGAACTTCTCCACGATCCAGGCGCACAGCCCGGCCGGCGAGTCCTCGAGGGCGTAGCCGAGCGTCTGGGGCTTCGTGCCCTGGATCTCCTGGTACCCCACGCCGGTGGCCCGCCACTCCCCCATCGCCGCCAGGCCGGCGAGGTCCTCGGGCGTGAGGTCCGCCGCGTCGACGTCGTCGGGCTTCGGGACGATGAGGAAGTTGAGGTGCAGGCCGAGCACGTGGTCGGGATCGAGGTCGGCGACGTTGGCGCAGATCACCGACCCCCAGTCGCCGCCCTGCGCGCCGTAACGGTCGTAGCCGAGGGCGGCCATGAGCTCGGTGTAGGCCGCCGCGATGCGACGCGGGTGCCAGCCGGACTCCGTGGTCGGGCCCGAGAACCCGTACCCCGGGATCGACGGCGCCACCACGTGGAAGGCGTCGGCGGGGTCACCACCGTGGGCCCGCGGATCGGTGAGCGGGCCGATCACGTCGAGGAACTCCACGACCGAGCCCGGCCAGCCGTGGCTGATGAGCAGCGGCACGGCGTCGGGCTCGGGCGAGCGCTGGTGCACGAAGTGGAGACGCTGGGGCGACGCCGGCCCACCCGCACCGGCGTCGGTCGCGGTGACGGTGGTGGTGAAGTGGTCGAAGGCACCCAGGCGGGCCTCCTGGGCCCGCCAGTCGAAGCCGTCGCGCCAGTAGGCGAGGAGGTCGGCGAGGACCCCGAGCTCGGTCCCCTCGTTCCAACCCGACCCGGACAGCTGGTTGGGCAGCCGGGTGCGGGCGAGCCGCTCCCGGAGGTCGACGAGCACCTCGTCGGGGACGCCGACGGTGAACGCCTCGATCGGTCCGACACCCACGACGCCCCCTCAGAACTGCACGCTGGGCGGCAGCTCGTGGCGCAGGACGGCGTCGAACCGGGGCCGCAGGATCTCCTCGTAGCGGTCGGAGGTGCAGATCCAGAACTGCCCCGAGCGCACCCCGTCGAACACGATGGCGGCGGCCTCCTCGGGCGGGATCCCGACGGTGGTGGTCATGTCGCGCAGCGCGTCGGCGACGAACCAGTGGTCGGGCGCCTGGGCCTCGCCGGGCGGCTCGTCGGGCCGGTTGCGGGTGGAGTCGGCGATCCGGGTGTCGACCGCACCGGGCACCAGGCACGACACGCCGATCGCACTGCCCTGGGCCCGCAGGTCGTGCGCGAGCACCTCGGTGAGCGACGCGCAGGCGAACTTCGAGACGTAGTACGGACCGCTGTACGCACTGGTGGTCATCCCGGCGAGGGACGAGGTGTTGACGATGTGGAGCTGGGTCTCTCCCTGCTGCTCCTGCTCGAGCATGCGGGGCACGAACGCCTTCACGCCGTGGAGCACCCCCCAGAAGTTGACGCCCATCACCCACGACCAGTCGGCCACGGTGCGCTGCCACGACACACCGGCCTGGAACACCCCGGCGTTGTTGCACAGCAGGTGCACCCCACCGAAGCGGTCGTAGGCCAGGTCGGCGAGGGCCTCGACCGACTCGGCGTCGCGGACGTCGACCGGAACGCCGACCACCTCGGCGCCGACGACGGCGGCCTGCGCGACGGTGTCGGCGAGGGCGGCCTCCTCGACGTCGGCGAGCACGCAGCGCATGCCCTCGGACGCGGCCCGGAGTGCGAGGCCCCGGCCGATGCCGCTCCCCGCGCCGGTGATGACGGCGGTCCGTCCGGCGAACTGGTCCACGGTGCCTCCTGCAGGGTCAGCGCACGGTGCGGAAGAACGCGCGCACGTCGTCGACGAAGAGTTCGGGCTGCTCCATCGCGGCGAAGTGACCGCCGCGGGGCTGCTCCACCCAGTGGGTGATGTTGAAGGACTGCTCGGCCCAGTGTCGCGGCGGTCGGACGATCTCGCGCGGGTAGATCGCCGCGCCCGTGGGCACCTCGACCCGGCCCTCGGCGACGAAGCCGCCCGCCACCCGGTTCTCGTAGTAGAGACGGGCCGACGAGTGCGCCGTGCCGGTGCACCAATAGCACATCACGTTGGTGAGCAGCTGGTCGCGGGTGAAGGCCGACTCGACGTCGCCCCTGCAGTCGGACCACGACCGGAACTTCTCGACGATCCAGGCGGCCAGGCCGGCGGGCGAGTCCTCGAGCGCGTAGCCGATGGTCTGGGGCTTGGTGGCCTGGATCTGCATGTAGCCCGAGTCGAGCTCGAAGTACGACGCCATGTCGGCCAGGCCCTGGAGCTCGGTCGGGGTGAGGTCCCCCGGCCCGTCGGCGGGCGCACCGGCGACGACCATGTTGAGGTGGATCCCGGCCAGGTGCCCGGGGTCGACCTGGCCGAGGCGCGTGGTGATCATCGCCCCCCAGTCGCCCCCTTGCGCGCCGTAGCGGTCGTAGCCGAGGCCGGCCATGAGCGTCGCCCAGGCCCGGGCCACCCGCTCCGGGCTCCAGCCGCGATCCGCGGTCGGGCCGGAGAACGCGTAGCCGGGGATGGAGGGCGCGACCACGTGGAAGGCGTCGGCGGGGTCGCCACCGTGGGCCCGCGGGTCGGTGAGGGGGCCGATCACGTCGAGGAACTCCACGATCGACCCGGGCCAGCCGTGGGTGATGATCAGCGGCAGGGCGTCGGGCTCGGGCGAGCGCTGGTGCACGAAGTGGACCCGGGCGCCGTCGACGGTGGTCGTGAAGTGGTCGAGCTCGTTGAGGCGGGCCTCGTGGGCGCGCCAGTCGTAGACGTCGCGCCAGTAGGCCACCAGGTCGCGCTCGTACGCGAGGTCGGTGCCGTAGTCCCAGTCGGCACCCGGGATGGCCTCCGGGAACCGGGTCCGGGCCAGGCGCTCGTGCAGGTCGTCGAGCACGGCGTCGGGCACGGCGACGGTGAACGGGGTGATGTCCAGGGCCACGCGGCACCTCTCGCGACGGTGGGTCGGGCGATTCGCTACGTTCTAGCCGATGACCACGCGAACCGCTCTCGTCACCGGGGCCAGCCGGGGCATCGGCAAGGCCACCGCCGTCGCCCTCGCCGCCGCCGGGCTCGACGTCGCCATCACGGCCCGGACCGTGCACGAGGGCGAGGGGGTCGACGACTCCGACCACGGCGGTCGCGCCATCCCCGGCAGCCTCGACACCACTGCGGCGCTGATCGAGGCGCAGGGTCGGCGTGCCCTGCCCATCGCCATGGACCTGCTCGACCGGGCGTCGATGACGGCGGCCGCCGACCGGGTGTACGACGAGTGGGGTCGGCTCGACGTGCTCGTCAACAACGCCGTGCACACCGGGCCCGGTTCGATGACCCGCTTCGACGCCACCGACCTCGAGGTCTTCGAGACCAAGCTCCTGGCCAACGTCGTCAACCAGATCGCGCTCATCAAGGCGGTGCTGCCCCGCATGGTGGCGGCCGGCGGCGGGACAATCGTCGACGTCACGTCGGCGGTGGCGATCAACGATCCCCACGCCCCGGTCGGCGAGGGTGGCTGGGGGTCGGCCTACGCCGTGTCGAAGGGGGCGTTCCACCGCCTCGCCGGGATCCTCGCCGTGGAGTACGCCGGCACCGGCATGGTGTTCGTCAACGTCGAGCCCGGCTTCGTCGTGACCGAGCGCATGGAGGTCAACGCCAAGGCCACCGGTCTCGACGGCGTGTACCCCGGCGCTCCCCCGTCGGTGCCCGCGGCGACGATCGCCTGGCTGGCCACCGACCCCGGTGCCGCCGAGCTCAACGGCACCACGGTCACCGCCCAGAAGTTCGCGAAGGACCGCGGTCTCCACGACCGCTGGTGGTGACCGCTAGCGGCGCACCGCGGCCGAGCAGGCGTTGGTCTCGGCCCACGAGGTGAACGCCACCCCGTGCAGGCTGCCCCGGCCGCCGCAGGTGACGACGATCCACTGCTCGGGCAGCTCGCAGAGATACACGCGACCCCGGTCGTCGATCCGACCCTGGGCCTCGAGCACGGCCCGGTTGGCCTCGGGCCACAGCTCGGCCGGCTGCCAGGCGTGCTCCTGGACGTAGGCCCGCAGGTCGTCGAGGTCGGGGAAGGTCTGGGCGAAGCGCTGCGACCACACCGGGTTGAAGCACACCATCGTCTCGCCGTGCGCGGCGGTCTGGCCGAGGTACATGTTGGCGAGCGGGAACGCCAGCGTCTTGGCGACGAGGCGGAGCAGGTCGCGGGGGTCGTCGTTGTTGATGTCGGCGAACGGGAACGTGCCCTTGCCCCCGTGGACGGTCACGACCTCGTCGGCGGCGGTGAAGCCGCGCTGCTCGGCCAGTGACGGCCAGGGCGACTCCTCCTCCCACTCGGCGAGGCACAACCCGGCCACCCGGGCGGGCTGACCGAACACGCTCTTCGAGGTGACCCCGACCTTCTGCCCGCCGACGTTGCGCAGGACCAGCTGCACCGCCCGGCCCACCGCGACCGACCCGCGCCCGGCCGCGCCCCCCATGCAGCCGGCCTCCATGTCGAAGCCCAACTCGGCCCGGCGGGGTCCGTTGACCACCAGCATGGGGGTGACGCTCGACGTGGTGGCGGCCAGGGCCGACCAGTTGAACGGGGGCGCCAGGATCGCCTCGACCGCCGCGACGACGTAGCCGAACGCCTCGGGGGCCACCCCGGTCATGGCGGCGTTGACCGCCACCTTCGCCACGGTGCAGGGGACCACCGCCGGCGCCAGGTCGCCGAGCACGCGGTCGGGGGCGAGGGGCGTGGCCGCCAGCAGGCGCGCGACCGCGTCCTCGGTGGGCGGGATGAGCGGCAGGCCGTCGCCATAGCCCTCGGCCAGCGAGTGCTCGAGCAGGGCGTACGGGTCGGCCGGGACCTCGAGGCGCTCGCCGCCGACGCCCGCCCCGGCGCCGCTCACGCCGTGACCCCCAGCAGGGCGAGCAGGCGCGGGTAGTACTCGTGTGCGATCGCCCGGCACTCGGCGTCGGGGCGCGTCTCCAGCGGGTAGGGCAGCACCAACGTGCGCACGCTGGCGTGGCCCTTGAGGGTGGCGATGCGCGAGGCGATGGTGACGAACTCCTCCGTGATCACGAGCACGGCCGGCTTCTCGAGCTCCTCGACGAGGACGGTGTCGTGGACACTCCACGACGTGCACGAGCCTCAGTTGCCGAGTCCGACCACCCCGATGTCGATGAGGCGCGACCACTCGTCGAGGTCGGCGCGGGTGCGCTCGCCCTCGTCGCCGACGCGGTCGCCGGTCCAGAGGACCTTCACGGTCGCGCCGTCGGCCGCGAAGCGCTGCTCCCACTCCTCGACCACCGCGATGTACGACCGCCACGCGGACTCGAGGCGCAGCCCCACGACCTTGCCGGCGAGCGGTCCGTCGACCGACCAGGTGCGGGTCTCGTCGGCCCGCGGCGGGAACACCCGGGGCTCCAGGACGGTGATGGTGTCAGTCGCGCCCACGGGCGAACTCCTTCCCGGCGGCGACCGCCACCGCAGCCTCGTCGAACGTCCGGTAGAGGGGAAGTCCGACGGCCGCCGCCGTGGCGAGCACGGCATCGGCGTCGGGCCCCGGGGCCACGTCGAGATTGCGGGCGACGAGCACCACGCGGGTCGCAGGGTATCGCCCCTCCTGGACACCGGCGGCGACCGAGCGCACCAGGTCGCACAGCGGTGCCGTGCCTCCGGTGCCGTACCCGTAGTACGACTGCACGTTCACGTGGCAGATGACGTCCGGATAGGGCTGTTCGGGCAGGATCGCCGCGAACACGCCGTCGAAGACGTCGACGGGCGCGGCCGGGCCGACCCCGATCTCGATCGGATTGACCACGCTGGTGCCGGCTCCGTACCCGAGGGACCGGAGTCGGGTCACGGCGGGAGCCGCCACCGGGGTCAGGTGGAGACCGGCCCGGTCGCAGGCGTCGGCGCCGAGGACCGACGCACCCCCACCGACCCCGACGAGCAGGGTCGCGGGCTCGCCGGAGGCCGGGTGGTCGGCGTACGCCTGGGCGAACACCAGCGCGCCGACGAGGTCCTCGAGCCGGTCGACCACCGCGACGTTGGTGGCGCGCCGCACCGCGTCCCAGACCCGTCGGTCACCGGCCAGCGCTCCGGTGTGCGAGGTCGCGGCCCGGCCGCCGGCGGCGGTGAGCCCGCCGGTCAGCACCACGACCGGCGTGCGCCCACGCGCCGCCCGGAAGACGTCCGCCAGGCCCTCGGCGCCCCGGGCGCCCTCGAGGTAGGCGCCCACCACGCGCACCGCCGGGTCGGCCACGGCCGCGGCGAGCACCTCGGTCGGCGTGACGTCGACGGCGTTGCCGACCGAGACCACGTGGGCGAAGCGCAGTCCCCGCTCCGCCCCGACCTTCACCACGTCGCCGGCCAGTCCCCCGCTCTGGCTGGTCACGTGCACCCCGCCCGGTTCGGTGGACACCGCCAGCTGGAACGCCTGGCGCCCGGCCGGCGCGTGGACCCCGATGCAGTTCGGGCCGAGCAACCGAACCCCGGCCTCGCGGGCCGCGGCGAGGAGGTCGTCCTCGAGCGCGGCGCCGTCGGGACCGGCTTCGCCGAACCCACCGCTCACCACGTGTACGACCCGGGTGTGACCGGCCACCGACCGCACCAGGTCCGGGCACGCCGCGGCGGGCACGGCGACCAGCAGGTAGTCGACCCCGCCCGCCACGTCGGCGACCGACGCCACGGCCGGCACCCCGTCGACCTCGGCGGCGCTCGGGTGGACCACGACCAGGTCGTCGGGACCCCGGCCGACCCCGCGCAGCGCCGCGAGCGCCCGGTTGCCGAAGCCGCCACCCGAGGTCGACACCCCCGCGATCCCCACGACCCGCGGGGCGAAGACCGCGGCCGGGTCGAGGGCCGGCACCGGACCGGGCGCGACGGGCGGTGGCCGCAGGACCAGCCGGGCGTCGAGCACGGTCGCGCCGTCGGGCCGCGCCACGACCGGGTTGCAGTCGAGCTCGGCGAACTCGTCGCTGCAACGCGCCACCAGTCCGTCGGGCCCGGCCACCGCCAGGAGCAGGTCGACGAGCGCCGTCCGGTCCACGGCCACGCCGCCCCGGGTGCCGGCGAGCACCGCCGCCCCGCGGAAGCCGTCGAGCAGGGCCTCGGCCGCCGCCCGGTCGAGTGGGGCCAGCGCCACCGCGACGTCGTCGAGGACCTCGGCCCAGATCCCCCCGAGGCCCGCCAGGACCACCACCCCGAGTGGCGTGCGCGTGGCCCCCACCACGAGCTCGACGCCCGGACGGGCGGTCTCCTCGAGCAGGAAGCCGGCGGGCACCAGCCCGTGCCCCTCCAGGCGGGTCGTCATCGCCGCCGCGGCGTCGACCAGGTCGTCGGGGGTCAGCCCGAGGTGCACCGCACCGACGTCGGTCTTGTGGACGATCCCCGCACCGAAGGCCTTGAGGACCAGCGGCGCCGCCAGGTCGACCTCGGGTGCGTCGGTCGCGGTCACGACCGTCCCGCGCGGGACGGCGACACCGAGCACCTCGAGCGCGGCCTTCACGAACGGCTCGGGGACGATCCGCCGGTCGTCGTCGGGCGCCAGCGGCAGGGCGCGGGCTCGGAGGTCGTCGATCACGGCAGTCGGGTGAACACCCGCCGGGCGGTCCCGCCCAGGAGCGCGGCCCGGGTCTCGGGATCGAGTCCCAGCTCATCGATCTGACCGAGCGCGTGGCGGTGCCCCACCGTCGGGAAGTTGGTCCCGAACACCACCTTGGTGCGTCCCGGGCCGCGCAGGAAGTCGACGACGGCCGGAGCCCAGTGGCGCGGCGGGTAGGCGGCCGTCCCGAGGAACACGTTCGGGAACTTGAGGGCCATCGCCACCGCCTCGTCGACCCAGGGCCAACCCGTGTGCGAGAGCAGGAAGCGCACCGTCGGGAAGTAGATCGCCGGTCGGTCGATGCCGATCGGTCGACCGCACGCGCTCGGGACCAGCCCGCCCGACGTGCCGGCCTGCATCGCCACCGGCAGGTCGAGGTCCGCCGCCAGGGAGTAGAAGGGGTAGAAGTCGGCGTGGTCGAACGGACGGTCGAACGAGTGGACGTGGTTGTAGAGCCCGACCACCCACGGCTCGGCGCACACCTCCCGGGCGCGCTCCACGCCCGCCCGGCCCCGCGCCGGGTCGAGGCACCACAGTCCGGCGAACCGACCCGGGTGCGCCTCGACGAGGGCGGCGACCTGGTCGGGCCGGAACGCCAGCGCCGAGAAGTCGAAGGCCCCGGCGTGGGCGTGGGGATCGCTCACCGTCACGCACACCGTGGCGATGCCGAGCGCGTCCATGCGGGCGACGAGGGTCTCGGCGTCGGTGAAGCCGTCGCCGGGATCGCGCCGGACCTTCACCGGGATCCCCTGGGCCGCGATGGCCGCGTCCCACCCGTCCGCGTACGGCGGGAGGAAGGCGTTGCAGAGCGTGTCGACGACCGGGTGCTCGGGCACGGGGACCTCCGGGACGGGATCAGGACTCGGGGGCGGCGAAGGCCCCGACGAGGAAGTCGACGAGACGGGGAGCCAACGGCTCGTCCGCCCCGGGGGACCGGGTGGCCACCCACGCGTGCACCGGTCCCTCGGGCTGGCCGATCACCCGGTTCACGAGGTCCTTGGCGAGCGCGAACCGCAGTTCCCGGGCCGCCGGCGACAGGTGCGGGGTGACCCGGACCAGGGCGGCGACGAAACGCTCGGTGTACGGACCGAACGCGTCGAGCACGAGCGGGAGGTCCTCGGGGTGGGCCAGCACCGCCGCCAGGAACCCGATGTGGTTGCGCCCGCCGTCCGCGACGTCGGCGGCCATCTCCGCCGTCGGGACGACGAAGGCCTCCACGACGTCACGCAGCGAGGGATCGGACGCCCGCTCGACCCGCTCGAGCCAGACGGCCCGACGCTCCCCCACCTCGGCGGCGCGCCACTCGAGGATGGCACGCACCAGTCCGGCCTTCGACCCGAAGTGGTAGTGGATGGCGGCAGTGTTGGCGCCGGCCTCCGACGTGATGTCACGGATCGACACGGCGTCGATGCCGCGCTCCGCGAACTGGCGCTCCGCCACGCGCAGGAGGCGCTCCCGGGTGGCGGCACCCACCTCGGCGGAGGTCACGGAGGTCGTCACGAACCGCTCCGGGCCCGCGCCGCCCGCTGGGCCGCACCCGCCAGCGCCCCGGCCTCCGTCAACGCGGCATCGAGGAGGACGGGGTCGAGGTCGGGGACGAGATGCCCACCACCGGCGATCGGGAGCATCTCCGGGAGTCGGTGGCGGAGGCACGCGAGGGCCCACGGCAGCATCTCGCCGTGGGCGGCGACGTCGAAGTCGATCACCTGGTTGACCACCGGCTCGCCCGGACCGGTGCGGTGCACGTAGTGGTAGTGCGGCTCCCCGTCGAAGACGTCGAAGCGGAGGTACTCGTGCCCGTCGTCGGTGCCCCGCAGGTGCAACGACACCCCTTCGTCGGCGAATCCACCGTCGGGCGACGTCGCGTGCAGCTCGGCGAGTTGCGCCGGGTCGTGCCCGTAGAGCGCCTCGAGGTCCTCGGGGTCGACGTCGCGGTACTCGACGCCGAGCGTCACCACCCCCGCCGGGATCCAGCGGGTGCTGGCCTCGTCGGGGGGCTGGGGGGCGATGGCGTACACCTTCCCGACCGGACGGGGTTCGGCCACGGGACTACCTCCGGTCCTGGGAGCGCTCGTCGCGGAAGCGCTTGGGCTTGGGCGAGGTGTGGAGCTCGGTGTCGGCGTCGAGCCCGCCGGGACCGACGACCCGGGCGTGGATGCGCACCCCGAACCGCTGCTGCAGCACCCGCTCGAGGTCGTCGGCCAACGCCGGGTGACCACCCGGGTCCCGACGGCTCACGACCGCGATCTCCATCTCGTCGCGCGTGCCGTCGCGCCACACGCGCACGAAGTAGTCGGGCTCGACGCCGTCGAGCGCGCAGGCCACCTCACCGACCCCCTCGGGCCACAGGTTGATACCGCGCAACTTGACCATGTTGTCGCCCCGACCCGAGAACGGACCCATGCGGCGCAGCCACGACCCGCACTCGCACCGCCCCGGTGGGTACAGCCACGACAGGTCCATGATGTTGTAGCGGAACTGCGGGCTCCCGGTCTTGTACAGCTCGGTGATCACGATCGCCCCGAGCTCACCGTCGGGGAGCTCGGCGCCGGTCTCGGGGTCGACGATCTGGACCACGAACGCGTCCTCGAAGATGTGCAACCCGTCGTGCGCCGGGCACTCGACCGACACCCACTGCACCTCGTGGAAGCCGTAGGAGCGGAAGTACTCGACCCCGAACGTCTCCGAGAGCACGTCGGGGTCCCCGATGTTGGGGAGGGCGCGGAGCTTGAGGTCGACCTTCGGGTCGTAGCCGAGGGCCGTCGCGGCCTCGGCCATCCGCAGCAGGTAGTCGCCGGTCGTGCACACCGCGGTCGCGCCGTACTCGATCGCCAGCTCCACCTGGCGCTCGGTGCTCGTGACGTTCCCGGTGCTCGTGGTCAGGACCACGCAGTTGAGCCAGTGGTGGAGCGCCTCGTCGAACGAGAACGCCCCGTTGTGGAGTCCGTAGGCCCACGAGTTGAGGACGACGTCACCCGGCCGGATCCCCTGGCGGGAGAGCGCCCGGGCCGTGAGGAGGCTGCCGACCTCCCGGTCCCACTGGGTGTAGAAGGTCGGACGAGAGCGGCCCGTCGTGCCGCCCGACATGAACACCCGCACCGGCTCGCGGACCGCGTCCGCCGGAGTGACCCCCTGGTAGTCGCCGAACGGTGGGTGCGCGTCGATGCTGCGGCGGATGTCGTCGACCGTGTAGGTGGGAAAGCGCGCCAGGTCGTCGAGGGTGCGCAGGTCGTCGGGGCCGACGCCGGCGGCCGCCCAGCGCTCGGCGAAGAACGGCACCGTCGCCGCCCGCCGGGCCCGTTCCCGCACGCGGGTGAGCTGCACGGCGGCGATCTCGTCGGGTGACGCCAGGTAGGCGGTGTCGAAGTACTCGGGCGGCGGGACGTACTCCCGGACCAGGCGGTCGAAGTCGACCGCCTCCCACGGACGGACCAGGCGCTCGGTCATGCCGGCCTCCAGGAGAGCAGGGTGTACGGATCGGCGTCGGCGTCACCCGGGACGTCCTCGAAGCCGACCCGGACCGCGAGGCCGATCGTCAGGCCCGCGCCGTCGGGCGCACCGGACCAGCCCCCCGGCAGCAACAGGTCGTCCTGCTCGGCCAGACGGACGAGGACGACCGTCGAGGGGAGCGGGAACGCCCCGCCGAAGCCGTGGCGGTTCACCACGAACGACGCCACCGTCCCGGCTCCGGACACGGGCGCGAACGCCCACTCGAGGGAGCCACAGGCGCCGCACAGCGCCCGGGGCGGCCAGCGCCAACGGCCGCATTCGGCGCAGCGCGCGCACACGAGCTCGTGGCGGGCGAGGGCGTCCCACCAGGGCGTCGAATCGCGCTCCACCGCCGGGCGCGGGCGGACGGGGCTCACCGGTCGCTCCGCAGGAGCAGGGCCGAGGTGGTCCCGGCCACGTAGCCCGGCTGCCCGGTGCTCAGCGCCACCCGGGCGCCGGGCACCTGGCGGGCACCGGCGTCGCCCCGGAGCTGGTCGACGGCCTCCGCCACGTGGTTGAGACCGTGGACGTACCCCTCCGAGAGGTGGCCGCCGTGGGTGTTGACCGGCAGGCTCCCACCGCGGGCCGTGGCGCCGGAGGCGACGAACGCCGCGGCGCCGCCCCGGTCGGTGAATCCGTAGTCCTCGAGCTGCATCAGCACCAGCGGGGTGAAGGCGTCGTAGAGCTCGGCGACGTCCACGTCGGCGGGCGTGAGGCCGGCCTGGCCGAAGAGGCGCGGGGCCATGTCGGCCGCCGCGCTCACCGTGAGATCGCCCCGTCCGTTGGAGAACAGCGTCGTTCCGCCACCGCACGCGGCGCCGGCGATCAGCACCGGCGGGCGCGCCAGGTCCCGCGCGCGCTCGGTCGTCGTGAGGACGACCGCCACCGCGGCGTCGGTCTCGAGGCAGCAGTCGTAGAGCCGCAGCGGGTCGACGATCGGCCGCGACGCCAGGTAGTCGTCCATCGTCAGCGGCGTGCGCATGACGGCCCGCTCGTTGTCGATCGCGAACGCCCGTTGGGCGATCGCCACGCGCCCGAGGTCCTCGGCGGTCACGCCGTGGCGGTCGAGGTAGGTCCGCCCGTACATCGCCAGTTGCTGGGGTGGGGTCGCGAACCAATAGGGGGCCTGGTACTGGAACTCCAGCGTGTCGGGTGCGGCGCGCCCGGTGCCGCCCATCCGGAACTCCGACCGGGCGTTGACCGCTCGCCAGCAGACCACGCACTCGGCGACCCCGGTGGCGACGGCCAACGCCGCGGACCCGACCACCCAGTGCGACTGGCTCCCGCCACCGAACAGGTCGAGGTGGTAGCGGAGGTCGCGGATGCCGAGGCTCTGGGCGACGATCGCGGCCTGCACGGAGTCGCCCACCCGGTGGCAGGCCACGCCGTCGAGGTCGGTGTGGGCGAGCCCGGCGTCGTCGAGCGCCGCCCGGACGGCGCGCAGGGCCAGGGTCTGGGTGCTCACCCCGGAGTCCCGGGAGTACGGGGTGCGGCCGACCCCGACCACCGCGACCCGGTCGCGCAGCGCCGCGGCGTTCACGAGAGGTCGATCCAGGCGGTCTTGATCCGGGTGTTCTCGAGCACGCTCTCCCAACCGGAGTCCTTGCCGAATCCGGAGTCGCCGAAGCCACCGAAGGGCAGGGCCCAGTGGATACGCCGGTAGGCGTTGACCCAGACCGAACCCGCATCGAGGTCGCGGACCATGCGGTGGGCCCGCCGCAGGTCGGTGGTCCACACCCCGGCGGCGAGTCCGTAGGTGGAGGCGTTGGCCAGGGCGACGGCCTCGTCGTCGTCGGTGAAGGGCAGGACCACCGCCACCGGGCCGAACACCTCCTCGCGACAGATCGGTGCCGACTGGTCGGTCACCCGGAACAACGTCGGCTCGACCCAGTACCCGCCCGCCCAGGGCGAATCGACGCCGAAGACGGCGGATCCCCCGCACCGGCCACCGAAGACGCGCGTCGCCCCCTCGGCGGGGGCACCGTCCACGTACCGACGGACCCGCTCCAGCTGCTCGGCCGACACGAGGGGCCCCATGGTGGTGCTGGAGTCGGCGGGGTCTCCGAGCACCACGTCGGCGGCGACGGCCCGTACCCGCTCGACCAGCTCGTCGACGACGTCGACGTGGGCCAGGATGCGCGATCCCGCGACGCAGGTCTGCCCCGCGCCCCCGGTGAACACCGCCGCCGTGCTCACCCCGACCGCGGCGGCGTCGAGGTCGGCGTCGGCGAAGACCAGGTTCGCCGACTTGCCACCCAGCTCGAAGTGGGCGGGTCGGATCAGGTCGGCGCCGCGGGCCTGGATCACCCGGGCGGTGTCAGTCGATCCGGTGAAGGTGAGCCGCCCCACCCGCCGGTCGCGGACGAGGGCGTCACCGGCCTCCTCACCGAACCCGGCCACGACGTTGACCACGCCCGGCGGGAGCCCGGCGTCGGCCAGCAGCGTCGCCCAGTGGAGCACCGAGCACGCCGCCTGCTCGGCGGCCTTGACGACCACGGTGTTGCCGGCCGCCAGCGCGGCCCCGACCTTGGCCGACATCAACGACAGTGGCGCGTTCCACGGGATGACCACGCCCACGACGCCGTGGGGCTCGCGGAGCGTGAGGTTCACGGAGGCCGGACCGACCTGCACCGTGTCGCCGCCGATCTTGTCGGCCGCACCGGCGAAGAAGTGGAACATCTGGACGCAGGCCGGCAGGTCACCGCCGGCGGTCTCGGTCAGCACCCGCCCGTTGTCGCGGGTCTCGATCCGGGCCAGGTCGTCGCGGTGGGCGTCGACGGCGGCGGCGACCGACCGGAGGTGGGCCGCCCGCACGAGGGCGGGCTGACCCCACCAGGCGGGCTGCGCCGCGGTCGCAGCCCGGACCGCGGCGTCGACGTCGGCCGCGTCGCTGCGGGGGATGCGGGCCCAGACCGTGCCGGTGGCCGGATCGCGGCTGTCGATCCACTCCCCCGACGCCGCCGGGCCACTGCGACCGTCGACGGTCTGGGGGAAGTCACGCACCGAGTCCACGTCCCGCCGCCTACTGGAACAGCTGTCCGGCATTGACGTCCAGCGTGGCTCCGGTGATGCCCGACGACTGGTCGGAGGCGAAGAACAGCACGGCCCCCGCGACCTCGTCCTCGGTCGCGATCCGTCGGAGCGCCATCGACTGCACGTGCCGGGCGACCATGGCTTCGTAGGGGATGCCCTCGGCGTCGGCGGTGGTGCGCATCCAGTCCTCGAGCACGGCGCTCATGATGAAGCCCGGGGCGACGTTGTTGACCCGCACCCCGGCCGGCCCGACCTCGTCGGCGAGGGCCCACGCCAGGCGGTGGGCGGCCGCCTTGCCCGCCGCGTAGTCGGAGCGGCCGCCGTAGGCGATGCGGCTCGACATCGACGTGACGTTGACCACCGATCCGCGCCCGGCGGCCACCATCGCGGGCACGAGCGTCCGGAACGCGAGCAGGGTGCCGTACGCGGCGACGTCGATCGAGCGCCGCCAGAAGTCGAGGTAGTCGTCGTCCATCGCCAGGACGTCCATCCGGTGCGACGGCGGAAACGCCGACGTCACGAGCACGTCGACCCGGCCGAACTCAGCGGCCACCGCGTCGGCGAGCGCGCGCATCTGGTCGCGGTCGGTGACGTCGGCGGCGACCGGGAGGCTCGCCACCCCCCGCTCCCGGACCTCGGCCGCGATGGCCTCCACCGTGGCCGCGGTCCGCGCCACCGGCACGACGTGCGCCCCCTCCCCGGCACACCGGAGGGCGAGGGTGCGCCCGAGTCCGGGGCCGGCGCCGGTGATGACGACCACGCGGTCGTCGAGCAGCGGTCCCACGTCAGATCCCGTAGACCCGCTCGGCGTTGCCCGCCAGCACCTTGCGGCGGTCGTCGTCGGTCATCCCGGCCGTGAGCCGGGCGAGGTGCGCCTGACTGTCCGGCCAGAGGCAGACGCTGTGGGGGTAGTCGGTCGAGAACATCGAGCAGTCGGCCAGCTCGGGAGCGAGCCCCGTGCTGATCATCTTGAACCCGAGGTCGTCGTCGAGCACGGTGACGAACAGGTTCTCGCCGAGCAGCCCGCTCGGCCGTCGGTCGATGCGCACCCCGCCGGTCGCCCGGTAGAACGGGTTGTCGAAGCACTGGTCCATGGTCTGGGCCCAGAACGGCAGCCACGAGCAGTTCACCTCGGCGGCCACGACGCGCAGGGTGGGGTGCCGCTCGAACACGCCGCCGTAGGTCATGTAGGTGAACGGGCGGGCCGCGCTGAAGAATCGGTAGACCGTGCCGCTGACCGTCACCTGCTGGTTGACCAGCTCGTCCCAGTCGGCCTCGGTGGGCCGCCCACCGAAGGTCCGGTGGAACGTCAGCGGAATCCCCGCCCCGGCCGCGGCCGCGTAGATCGGGTCGTAGGAGGGGTCGTGGTAGGGCCGCACCGGGTTCCCGGGGATGAAGCCCGCCCGGGCCCCCTTGGCCACCACCCGCTCGAGCTCGGCGACGCAGACGTCGGCGCCGTCGTCGACCGGGAGCAGCGGGAGCCCGACGATCCGTCCCGGCGCCGCGGCGGCGAAGTCGTCGAGGATCCAGTCGTTGTAGGCCCGCATGCAGGCCAGGGCCACCTCGCGGTCGTCGTCGACGTACACGTGGATGGCGTTGGCGGGGTAGACGATGCTGACGTCGACGCCGTCACGGTCCATGTCGGCGGCGTGGGCCGCCCCGTCGAAGTTCCCGGGCAGGATCTCGTCGAACCGCAGGCCGCTCGCCTTCCCGCCCGCTGCGCCGGCCATGGCCTCGACCCCGAGGGTGCGCTTCGGCGGCGATCCGTCGAAGCTCCAGCCCTCCCCGCCGTCGGGTCCGGTCATCACCCGGGGCGCCCGGTCGCGCAGGCCGGCGGGCACCCGGTCGAAGACCGTGGGCGGCTCGGTGATGTGGCAGTCGGCCGAGATGACCCGGCCGAACGCCGAGGTGGTCACGCCCCCGCCCCCGCCGTGGCGGGCGCCTCGACGAACTCGGTGGGCAGGTAGCCGTCGGGGAAGCGGTACAGGTCGACGGCGTTGTCCCAGAGGATCTTGCGCTTGGAGTCGTCGGAGATCTGCTCCGGGAGCAGCCCGAGGAAGTGGTCGGTGGCGTGGGGGTACTTCGAGTCGGGGTGCGGGAAGTCGGTCTCGAAGACGATGTGGTCGTCGCCGAGCCACCGGATCACGTCGGCGACGAACGGGTCCTCGCACTCGGTGGAGATCCAGCAGTTGCGCCGGAAGTAGTCGGTGGCGCTCATCGTGAGGTCGGGGAACTCCTGGGCCCCGGCGAGCTCGAGGTGCTCGTCGATGCGATGCAGCCACGACGGCAGCCAGCCGCACCCCGCCTCCATGTAGGCGCAGCGCAGACGCGGGAACCGCTCGAAGACGCCGTTGACGATCATCGAGAGCGACGCGTACTGGGCCTCGTGGCTGTGGACCACCGTGTGCCACTCGGTGAACGTGGTGAAGCGGTCGGAGCCCGCCGTCGGGGCGTTGAGGCCCATGTACTCGTGGGTGGCGAACGCGCAGTCGAGGTCCTGGAGGATCTCGTAGACCGGGTCGTAGTACCGGTCGCCGAGGCTCCGGTGGTTGAACTGGTTCGGTCGGGCCCAGAAGCAGCGCACCCCGAGCTCGTCGTGGGCGTAGCGGATCTCCTCGACCGCCCGCCCGACGTCGTTGAGCGGGACCGGCCCCGAGGCCAGCACGCGCCCGCCCGACTGCTCGCGCATCTCGGCGCCCCACCGGTTGTAGGCCCGGGCCATGGCCGCCTGGAGCTCGGGGTCGATGCCCTCGAGCCACATGTCGTACTCGGGCCCGTAGATCACCATGACGTCGACGCCCTCGATCTCGAGCGCGGCGGACACCCGGTCCCCGGTGAAGCCCTCGACCACCATGTCGCCGTACTGGGCGATCATGTCCTCGGTCGTCCAGTTGATGGCCGCCTGGAAGTTGCCGTAGATGCTCGTCGGGTGCTGCGACCACCGACCGTCGACGGTCACCGGGTTGTAGTGGTCGAAGCCCGGCGGCGCCTTGCGGGCGATGCGGTCGCGGTACCTCGGCTCGAGGAACCGCGGCCACAGGTCGGCCGGATAGATGACGTGGGCGTCCGCGTCGAAGACCTTGAATCCCTGCTTCACCGTTCCCCCTCGGCTCGTGGAGGCCCCAGCATCACCTCAAACGAGCGTTTGAGTCAAGTGCCCGGGGTGTCCACGAACGGCGGCCCGACCTAGGGTCGGCCCATGACCACGCCGACCCCCTCCCCCCTCGGCCGCATCGGCCTCTGGACCGCCGCCTTCGAATCGCTCCCCGCTCCGGCGGTCCGCGACCTGATCGCCGAGGTCGACGCCCTCGGGTTCGGCGCCGTGTGGATCCCCGAGGCGGTCACCCGCGACGCCATCGCCAACTCGATGCTGCTGCTCGGGGCGTCGGAGCGGATCGCCGTCGCCACCGGCATCGCCAACATCTACGCCCGCGATCCGTACACCATGCAGGCGTCGTGGCAGACGGTGAGCGAGGCCCACCCGGGCCGGTTCGTGCTCGGGCTCGGTGTGAGCCACGCCCCGATGGTCGAGGACGTGCGCCACCACACCTACGGACCGCCGTTGGCGACCATGCGCGCCTACCTCGACGCCATGGACTCCGCCCTCTACCTGGCACCTCCGCCGCCGGTCCCGCCGCAGCGGGTGCTCGCCGCCCTCGGCCCGAAGATGCTGGCCCTGGCCGCCGAGCGCACCGACGGCGCCCACCCCTACTTCGTGCCCCCCGAGCACACCGCGATCGCCCGCGAGGTCATGGGCCCCGACGCCCTGCTCGCCCCCGAGCAGAAGGTCGTGCTCGAGTCCGACCCCGTCGCGGCCCGGGCGATCGCCCGTGAGGCGATGGCGATGTACCTCACCCTGCCCAACTACGTGAACAACCTGTTGCGTCTCGGGTTCACGACCGACGACGTCGAGCAGGCCTCCGACCGGCTCGTCGACGCCATCGTGGTGTGGGGCGACGTCGAGGCGGTGCGGGCCCGGGTGCAGGCCCACGTCGACGCCGGCGCCGACCACGTGTGCCTGCAGACCCTTCCCTACGCCGACCACGAGCGGACCGTCCGCGACTGGCGGACCCTGGCCGACGCCCTGCTCTGACCGCTCGGGCGGCTCAGGGATACCCGGGGGCGAGTCCCGGCCAGGGGCGGGCCCGCTCGAGCTGCCCGGCGAGGCGGAACAGCGTCGACTCGTCGCCGAACCGGCCCACGAACTGGATGCCGATCGGCAGCCCCGCCGCCGACGACGCCAGCGGCACGCTCATCGCCGGCTGGCCGGTGGCGTTGAAGATCGACAGGAACCCGGTCATCGCCCCGAGCACCCCGAGCACCTCGGTGATCGGACGCTGCGGGTCGAGCTCGCCGAGGAGCGGCGGGAGGATCGCCAGCGTCGGGCTGCACAGCACGTCGAACCCGGCCATCCAGGCGCCGACCGC
>JAFMJM010000152.1 GCA_017853455.1 Acidimicrobiia bacterium
CTCTTCTTCGACGACGAGGCGATGGCCAACGAGGTCCACGAGCTCGAGGAGCGTCTCCGCGACCTCGTGCACGAGATGCGCGAGATCTGCGTGCTCGCAGCGCGCGCGCCGCGTGAGGCCGAGCAGATGTCGAGCGTCCTGCACCTGGTGTCGGCGATCGAGCGGCTCGCGGTGGCTGCGCTCGACGTGACCCGGGTGGTCACCCACCGCCTCGGCATCCCCGCCGACCTCGTCGCCGACCTCGCGACCGCCGAGGAGATCTCCCACCGCGTCCGGGTCCGTGACGGCTCGGCCCTCGCGCAGCGTCGCCTGGCCGACGTCGAGCTGCCGATCGAGGTCGGCATGCGGGTCATGGCGATCCGGCGGGGCAAGGAGTGGCTCATCGACCCCGACGGCGACGACCTGTGCATGGCCGACGACGTCCTGATCCTGCGGGGCGCGCCGTCGGGCATCGCGGAGCTCCGGGCCCTGGCCGGCGCGCCCGAGTGGAGCGCACCGACGGTCGACCCCGACCCGACGATCACCGACCTCGACCGGGCGGTCGACACCCTCGTCGAGATGAAGAACATCTCGGAGGTCGCGGTGGGCCTGGCCTACTCGTCGCTGCTGTTCAACGACCAGAGCCTCGCGGCCGAGGTGAGTCACCTCGAGGATCGCCTCGACGAGATGCGCGAGCGCCTCGAGATCTGGGTGCTGCGCAGCGCGGCCGACGAGGTCGACCCGTCGCCGCTGCGGGGGCTGCTCCACCTCGGTGCGGCTGCCGAGGAGATCGGTGACGCCGCGCAGCAGATGGTGTGGCTGGTCGAGGAGGGTGAGGAGATGCACCCGGTGGTGGCGATGGCGCTCGGCGAGGCCGACGAGGTCATCACCCGCATGCCGGTGGCCGCCGGGTCGCCGCTCGACGGCGTGACGCTGCGCGACGCCCGGCTCGAGACCGAGACCGGCTTCTACCTGCTCGCCATCCGCCGGGCCGGTCGCTACCTCTACCGGCCGCGGGGCCCGGTGCGCATCGCCGGCGGCGACGAGCTGATCGGCAGTGGTCCCGACGAGGGCCAGGCCCTGCTCGCACAGTTGTGCGGGTACCACTTCACCGAGGACGAGGAGACCGGCGAGATCGAGTTGCGTCCCGTCGCCCCGTCGACCGACTGACGGGCGTCCGACGTGCGCGCGGTGCGGTTCGGGACACCGCTCCCGGAGCAGATCACGCCTCCCGAGGGGCTGAGCGCCGACACCGTCGCCGAGCGCATCGCCGCGGGTCTCGGCAACGACGCGGGCGAGCGGTCGAGTCGGACCTACGGCGAGATCGTCCGGGCCAACGTCTTCACCCGTTTCAACGCCATCCTCGGCACGATGATCGTGATCATCCTGGTGGTGGGGTCGCCGATCGACGCACTCTTCGCGTGGATCGTGATCGTGAACTCCCTGATCGGGATCGTCCAGGAGGTGCGGGCGAAGCGGACCCTCGACCGGTTGGCGGTGCTGGCGGCGCCGCACGCCCGGGTGGTGCGCGCGGGCGTCACGGTCGAGGTGGCGGTGGGCGACGTCGTGCTCGACGACCTGGTCGCCCTCACCGTCGGCGACCAGGTGCCCGCCGACGGCATCGTGAGCGTGGTGCTCGGCCTCGAGGTCGACGAGTCACTCCTGACCGGCGAGTCCGATCCGATCGACAAGCGGACCGGTGACGAGGTGCTGTCGGGCAGCTTCGTGGTGGCCGGATCGGGCACCTTCCAGGCGACCCGGGTGGGGGCCGACGCCTACGCCCGCTCGTTGGCGGCCGAGGCCCGCCGGTTCACGGTGGCCCGATCGGAGATCACCGACTCGATCAACCGGCTGCTGCGCTACATCCAGTGGGCGCTGTTCCCCACGGCGCTGGTGCTCCTCGTGCGCCAGTTGGCCAAGGTCTCGGCGGCCAAGGCGCTGACCTCCCTGGTCGCCGCCGTCGTCGGCATGGTGCCCGAGGGGCTGGTGCTGCTGACCAGCCTCGCCTTCGGCATCGCGGCGGTGACGCTGGCGCGGCGGCGGGTGCTGGTCCAGGAGCTCCCGGCGGTCGAGGGCCTGGCCCGGGTCGACGTGGTGTGCCTCGACAAGACGGGCACGCTGACCGAGGGGGAGATCGCCTTCGACCGGGCCGAGCCGCTCGACGGTGCGACGGCGGTGACGGCACTGGCCGCGCTCGGTGCCCTGGCCGACGACCCCGAGCGCAACGCCACGATGGCCGCGGTCGGCGAGGCGGTGGTCGCGCCGGCAGGCTGGGTGCGCACCGGGGCGGTGCCGTTCTCGTCGGCCCGCAAGTGGTCGGCGGCGGCGTTCGCCGACCGGGGGACCTGGGTGTTCGGCGCTCCCGAGATGGTGCTGCCCGACGATGCCGGCGCCCCGGCGCGCCGCCGGGCCGACGCATTGGCCGACGAGGGCCGGCGCGTGCTCCTGCTGGCGCACTCCGACGCTCCGCTCGGCGGCGGCGGCGACGACCGCGACCGTGACGACCGTGACGACCGTGACGACGGCGAGCCGACGCTGCCGGCGGGGCTGGTGCCGGTGGCGCTCGTGGTGTTCGCCGAGCGGATCCGGCCCGACGCCGCCGAGACGCTCCGGTACTTCGCCTCGCAGGGGGTGGCCTGCAAGGTCATCTCCGGCGACAATCCGCGCACGGTCGCGGCGGTCGCCGCCGAGGTGGGGGTGCCGGACGCCGAGCGTGCCGTCGACGCCCGGGACCTGCCCGTCGACCCCGACGCGCTGGCCGACGTCGTTGAGGCGGGCACGGTGTTCGGGCGCGTGACCCCGCAGCAGAAGCGGGCGATGGTCACCGCACTCCAGGCCCGGGGCCACGTCGTGGCCATGACCGGCGACGGGGTCAACGACGCGCTCGCCCTGAAGGACGCCGACATCGGGGTCGCGATGGGGTCGGGTGCCGCGGCGACGCGGGCGGTGGCGCAGCTGGTGCTGCTCGACGGGCAGTTCGCCCGCATGCCGGGGGTCGTGGCCGAGGGTCGGCGCGTGATCGCCAACATCGAGCGCTCGGCGAACCTCTTCGTGACCAAGACGGTCTACGCCATCCTGATCGCGGTGTTCGTCGCGGCGGTCGGCTGGCACTACCCGTTCCTGCCGCGCCAGCTCACGATCGTGAGCACGTTCACCATCGGGATCCCGGGCTTCTTCCTGGCGATCGCGCCCAATCGACGTCGGTACGTGCCGGGGTTCCTCGAACGGGTGCTCCACTTCACGGTGCCGGCCGGACTGGTGGCGTCGTCGGCGGCGCTCACCGCCTACGCGGTGACGTACTACGGCGACGACGTGTCGTTGGTGCGGGCCCGCACCGCGGCGACGGTGGCGCTGGTGGCCGTCGGACTCTGGGTCCTGGTGTGCCTGGCCCGACCGGTCAACTGGTGGCGGGCACTGCTCGTGGGAGTCATGGCCGGGGCGGTCGTGCTGATCGTGCTGGTGCCGCCGCTGCGGGAGTTCTACGCGCTGGCCACGCTGTCGGGCCAGGTCCTGGTCGAGACCGCGGTGGTCGCGCTGGCGGGCATGGTGGGCATCGAGGTCGTGTGGCAGGTGACCCGCCGGGGCATCGCCCGACGCCACCCGGAGTACGCCGCCGAGGTCGCCGCCGCCCGCTGAGGCTCGGCGCCGGTCAGGCGCCGACGGGGCTGCGGAGCTGGGCGAGCTCGATGACGCGGTCGAGGTCGCTCGGCGAGACGATGCCCACGAGCCGGTCGGCGTCGAACACCAGCAGTCGTCCGTCGCCGGCGGCCCGGCGCGACAGGGCGTCGAGCACGGCGTCGTCGGGAGCGGCCCGGGCCGCGGCGGCGATCGGGATCATGACGTCGCCGACGGTGCAGGCGGCCCGGGTGGTGGCGTCGAGCGAGCGGAGGCGACGGAGGGTGACAAGTCCGACGGGACGACCGGTGCCGTCGACGACCGGGAAGGCCGAGCAGTGGTGGCGAGCCATGGTGTACCCGAGGAAGTGGGTGACGGTCTCGTCGTCGGTGACGGTCACGGGGTCGGGGGTCATCACGTCGCGGACCCGGATGCCGACCAGGGCCCCCTCGAGGAGGGCGTGGGTCGACTCGGCGGTCGCCGCGTTCACGAGGAACCAGCCGAGCAGCGCGAACCACAGGCCGCCCCAGGCACCGACCACGAACAGGGCGATGCCGCCGCCGATCATGACGGCACCGAGGGTGCGTCCGGCGGTGGTGGCGACCCGGGTCGCCCGGGCCCGGTCCCCGGTGCGTTCCCACACGATGGCGTGCAGGATCCGCCCGCCGTCGAGCGGTGCGGCCGGTGCGACGTTGAACGCGGCGAGGACGGCGTTGACGAGCCCGAGCCACGCGAACGCCGCCACCGCCACCTCGGGGGCCGCGACCGCGCCGAGGATGCCGGACAACCCGAGGAAGACGACGGTCGCCCCGACGCTGGCCGCCGGTCCGGCCGCGGCGATGACCAACTCGTCCCGGGGCCGGTCGGCCGACTTGTGGAGCTCGGCGACCCCGCCGAACAGCCAGAGCGTGATGCGTTCGACCGGCACGCCGCGCCGTTGGGCCACGACGGAGTGCGCGAGCTCGTGGGCGAGCAGCGAGGCGAAGAAGCAGCCGACGGCGAGCACGGCGGCGATCCAGTACGACGTGGCCCGGTACCCGGGAGCGGCGGTGGGGAGGTACCCGTCGGCGAGTCCCCAGGCGAGGAGTGCCGCGATGGCGGCCACGCTCCAGTGTGCGCCGATCACGATTCCCCGGACGGTTCCGATCCGGATCGATCCGTGCACGTGGGCCTCCGTCGTGGGCCCCGGGGTGGGGGCCTCCCGACGATGATCGGCGCGGCGGGCCGTCGGGCCCAGGGCCCAACGGCCCCATTCGGGGGTCGGCCGGCCCGGCGGTGCAGGGCGGTGCCGGCCAGCGTCAGACGGCGGAGCCGACCAGGGCGCCGATGCCGGCGGCCACGGCCATGGCGACGCCACTCCCGACGACCATCCGCAGGACGCCTCGGCCGACCGGGGAGCCGCCGAGGCGGGCGCCGGCGTAGCCGAGGACGGCCAGGGTGACGAGCGAGGCCGCCACCAGGGTGGCCATCCGGGCGCCCGTCGGTACGAGGAGCACCGCGACGAGCGGCACGATCGCCGCGCCGGCGAACGAGCCGGCCGACACCGCGGCGGCCTGGAGCGGTCGGGCCTTGTGGTGCTCGAGGATCCCGAGCTCGTCGCGGAGGTGGGCGCCGAGCGGGTCGTGCTCGGTGAGCGACTCCGCGACCTCGCGGGCGAGCGCCGGGGCCAGGCCCCGCTGGACGTAGATGTGGGTGAGTTCGTCGAGCTCGCGGTCGGGGATGGAGGCGAGCTCCGACCGCTCACGGGCGATGTCGGCTTCCTCGGTGTCGCGCTGGGAGCTCACGGAGGTGAACTCCCCGATGGCCATCGACATCGATCCGGCGACCAGCCCGGCGACCCCGGCGACGATGAGGGCCGCCCGGTCGGCGTTGGACGCGGCGACGCCGAGCACCAGGCTCGCGACGGAGACCACGCCGTCGCCGGCGCCGAGCACGGCGGCGCGCAGCCAGCCGATGCGGTCGTAGCGGTGGCGTTCGTGGTGGGCGGTGTAGCTGATGCGGCGGGAGGGTGTCTTCATGGGTGCCCCGGGGTCGGCGGTGCCACGATCCTACGGCGGGCCCGGCGGCCCCCGGTCCGTGGGGCGCGCGGGCACCGGGAGGTCGAGGTGCTCGGCGATGCCGCGGAGGAACTCCCGGACGCCACCGGCGACGGCGCGCTCGACCCGTGGTCGGATGCCGGCGGGGGTCGGTCGGCGGTAGTTCACGTTGCACGCCACCTGGGTGTGGCGGTGCCCGACCGGCGCCACCTCGAGCTCGCCCACGAGCCGGGGCAGGTCGGCACCGCCCGCGACGGCGATCACGAACGGGATCAGGATCCCCGCGCCCGCGGTGCGGACCGGTCCG
>JAFMJM010000153.1 GCA_017853455.1 Acidimicrobiia bacterium
CCGGCGTCACCCGGCGCCGGCACCCCGGCCAGGTCGACGAGGGAGTTGCCGTCGCCGGACACACCCTCGTTCAGCTTCACGATCACCTGCCGGAGGCCCGGCTTGCGCGACCGGAGGTCGACGATCGCGTCGACGACGGCGTCGACGGACGTCAGGTCACGGGCACCGAGCGGATGGCTGACCCCCTCCTCCTCGAACAGCCGCCGGCCACCGGTCTTGGTCCCGAACTCGGAGTGGCGGGGATCGCTCCCGTACATCGGGATCCCGAGCCGCAACGACAGGTCACGCTCGAGGTCGGTGGTGATGAACGGCACGAGGTGGGCCCGGTGCGGATCGTCGATCAACGACCGGATCCGCTCGACCAGACGCGGCCGCTCGAGGATCTTCTGGGTGAGGGGACGGGTCGACGGGTCGAGCACGGGGATCGTGTGCAGACGCTTGCGGGCGTGGTGGTGCGGGACGTCGGGGATGAGGTCGAGGTAGTAGTCGACGACGCTCGGCAGGATCGGCTCCGACGTGACGTAGACCATCTTCGCCCGGGGCTGACGGAGCAGGAACAACAGGAACAGGTACCGCTCCTCGTAGGGCTGCACGATGAGCCCGGAGCCCTCGACCAGGTCCAGCGACAACGACGGCACGACCACGATCGTCTGCGCGTCGTCGGTCATCTCCTGCATCGACGACCACAGTGGAACGAGCCGTTCCTGGAGCGCGTCGAAGCGGGCCTGGACAACGGTGGGGTCGAGGTCGGGAATCATGGATTGCTCCGCTTCAGGTCGACGTGGAACGAGGTCGGGCGCTCCCCGACGAGGACGAACCGCAGCACCATCCGGTGCTTCGCGGTCAACCGGCCGACGAAGAACCCACTCTTCTCCGCCAGGCCGATGTCACCGTCGACGACCGTGCCCAGGACGGGGATCCGCACCGTCTGACCGGCGGAGTCGATGAATTCGTCGTACCCCCAGAGGTGCACGCCCCGCTGGGTCTCGATGACCAGGGTCTCGCGACTGGGGTGCACGGAGCCGTCGGTGCTCGGGTAGGAGTAGTGGCCGGTCCAGGTCCCGACGAGGTCGGGCACCCGGGTGCGGTCCTGCGCGGTCGCTCCGACCGGAACGGCCCACGACGCGACGGCGGCGAACGTCGCCGTCGCGGCCAGCACGATGCTCCCGATCCTCCCCGTCGCCCTGCGCACCCGCACTCCTCCCGCGTCCGGTCCGGGCCCCCACCGTAGGTGAGGTTCGGCGCTCAGAAGAACTCGATCTCCCGCCGGGCGAAGCGCCAGGTCCCGTCGGTCCGGACCGCTTCGTCGAGGTACCGACCGAGGAAGACGAGCCGCGGACGTCCCTCCCGGTCACGACCGAAGAACTGGAAGTCCGAACGCAGCGACGCCCGGTCACCGTCGACGTCGACGACCAGGTTGTGCGTGAGGTGCCGCCCCCGACGCTCGGGTGGCTGGCGGGCCTCGAGGTCGGCCCGCACGGCGCCGGCGCCACGGACGGTCTCACCACGGAGCACGAACTCGGCGTCCGGGGCCCAGAGGGTCTCGAACGCGTCGAAGTCACCGTCGTCGAGGGTGTGGCAGTACCGGGCGACCAGCCGCTGCAGCGCCACGACGTCCGCGACGGGGGCCGGACCGCTCACGCCAGCGCCGGGATGACGTCGGCGCCGAAGGCCGCCAGGGTCGCGGGGTCGGCGAAGTCGCAGAACCAGGCGTAGGTCCGCTCGACCCCCTGGTCCTGCAGACCGCCGAAGTAGTCGACGATCTCGGAGGCCGTGCCGATCACCGGCGACGAATAGCCGAAGCGCTTCATCGTGGTCTCGGTCACCCGCTCACGCGACGCCTCGTCGGGAACGAACGCGACCATCTTCTGGATCGACACCCGGGCGTCGCCGACCTGGTCGCGCAGCTCGGGCACCCGGTCGATGTGGCCGACGTGCACGTTCCACCAGTCGGCGTGCTCCCGGACGAGGCGCAGGGTCTTCGGCCCGACGCCACCGATGACGATCGGGATCCGCCCGAGGGGCCGGGGGTGCTGTCGGGCGGCGGCGTAGTGGTGGAACTCCCCGTCGTAGTCGACGGTCTCCCCCGCCCAGACCGCCCGGAGCACCTCGAGGGTCTCGCGCAGCCGCTCCACCCGGTCGCGCGGCTCGACCGACCCGACGCCGAACACCGTGAACTCGGCCGGCACCGAGCCCCAGCCGATCCCGAGCTCGAAGCGCCCACCGGAGGCGTGGTCGAGCGACACGCACTGCTGGGCGAGCACCGCCGGGTGCCGGAAGGCATCGCAGAGCACGAGGGACCCCACCGTGAGGCGCTCGGTGTGGGCGGCGATCCAGGCGTTGGTCACCATGGCCTCGTACATCGGCTGGTCCTCGGCCATCGGTGGCGCCAGGTGGTCCATCCCCGACACGCCGACGAACCCGGCGGCCTCGGCGGCGCGGGCCCGCTCGACCAGCTGGTCGAACGACATCCGCATCTGGGGCAGGAACAGCGTGAACTCCATGGGACCTCCCTGGTCGGGAAGCGTTCTAGCCGCTTCGCCGACCCCGGTCCGGGCACCGGAGCCACGCCTGGCCTAGGGTTCGGGCACTCGACGATCGGGGGAACCGTGACCACCACCGCCTCGTTCCACGACCTGCTGGGCGTCCCGGCCGACCTGCCGGTCGTCGACGTCGACACCCACCGGACCGAGACCCCCGATCTCTGGACGTCCCGTGCCCCGGCCCGGTACGCCGACCGGCTCCCCCGCGTCGAGGAGATCGACGGAACCCCGCAGTGGATCTTCGATGGCGCCCCGGTGGGCATCTACTCGCCGTCGTCGGTGGTCGACGAGGACGGCGGCAAGATGCTGGGGCTCAGCTTCGCCGGCCGCACCCTCGAGCAGGTCCACGCTGGCTCCTACGACGTGGCGGCCCGGCTCGCGCTCATGGACGCCATGGGCATCCGGGCGCAGATCGTCTACCCGAACGCCTTCGGCTTCGGTGGTCAGCTCTTCGTGCAGGCCGCCGACCCCGAACTCCGCCTCCTCGCCGTGCAGATCTTCAACGACGCCAACGCCGAGATGCAGGAGCAGTCCGGAGAGCGCCTGTTCGGCATGGCGATCGTGCCCTGGTGGGACGTCGAAGCCTCGGTGGCCGAGATCGCCCGCTGTGCGGCCATGGGCATGCGCGGCGTCAACCTGGGGACCGGCCCGCACCTCCACGGCCTCCCCGACCTCAGTGAGCCGGCCTGGGACCCGCTCTGGGAGGCGTGCGCCGAGCACGCGCTCCCGGTCAACTTCCACATCGGGGCGAGCGGCGACACGATGTCGTGGTTCGGGACGTCGCCGTGGCCGTCGCACGACGCCGAGCACAAGCTGGCCATCGGCTCGGCGATGATGTACCTCTCCAACGCCTCGGTCATGGCCAACCTGATCTTCGGCGGTGTCCTCGAGCGCCACCCCGACGTGCAGTTCGTCTCGGTCGAGAGCGGGATCGGCTGGATCCCGTTCTTCCTCCACTCGCTCGACTACCAGCTCGAGCAGAGCACGCCCGGACGACTCGGCACCAAGTTCTCGCTCACCCCGTCGGAGTACTTCCGCCGCCAGATGCACGCCTGCTTCTGGTTCGAGGAGCGCGGCGTGGCCGAGGCGGTGGCGGCGCTGGGCGACACCAACGTCCTGTTCGAGACCGACTACCCCCACCCGACCTGCCTCTACCCCGACAGCCTGACGACCGCCGCCGACGCGATCCGCTCGCTGCCCGAGGTCAGCCGCCGACGGGTCCTGAGCGACAACGCCGTGCGGCTCTACCGGCTGCCCCTGTCCTGACCCGACCCAGTCCGCCGATCGTCGAGGAGACCCGAGCCGTGAGTGACCACGTCCACACCGTCGCGGTGATCGGCGCCGGGCCCGGGGGCCTGTGCATGGGGAAGCGGCTGCTCGACGAGGGCATCGACGACTTCGTCGTGCTGGAGAAGAGCGACGACGTCGGTGGCACCTGGAACCACAACCGGTATCCGGGGTGCGAGTGCGACGTGCCCTCCGCCCTGTTCTCGTTCTCGTTCGCCTTCAAGCCCGACTGGTCGAAGCCGTACGGGACCCAGCCCGAGATCCTCGACTACATGCGCGGCATCGCCGACGACTTCGGGATCCGACCTCACATCCGATTCGGGGACGGTGTGGCGACCGCCGTCTGGGACGAACCCACCGCGACCTGGACCCTGACCCTCGGATCGGGCGCGACCGTCCGGGCCCGGTCG
The DNA here is from genome assembly GCA_017853455.1 of Acidimicrobiia bacterium. GTDB lineage: Bacteria > Actinomycetota > Acidimicrobiia > IMCC26256 > PALSA-555 > CAIUKV01. The sequence continues at coordinate 4,241 of JAFMJM010000153.1, forward strand.
GTGGTCAGCGCCGTCGGCATGTTCAACGACATCGTGTGGCCCGAGATCGACGGGTTCGCCGACTTCACCGGCACCGTCTTCCACTCGGCCCGCTGGAACCACGACCACGATCTCACCGGCGAACGGGTGGCGGTGATCGGCAGCGCCGCCAGTGCGGTGCAGTTCGTCCCCGAGATCGTGAAGACCGCCGGGCAGGTCCACCTCTTCCAGCGGACCGCCAACTGGGTTCTCCCGAAGGACGACACGCCCTACACCGAGGAGCAGCTCGCCGCGTTCCGGATCGACCCGACCCCACTGCTCGAGTTCCGGCAGATGGTCGAGGACAACATGAACCGCGGGATGACCTTCGCCGTCCCCGAGTTGCTCCAGGAACGCGAGGTCATCGGGGTCCAGGCGGTGTCCGTCGTGAAGGACCCGGTCCTGCGGGCGAAGCTCCGGCCGACCCACCCGTTCGGGGCGAAGCGTCCGCTGCTGTCGAACGTCTACTACGAGGCCTTCAACCGACCGAACCTCGAGCTCGTCACCGACCGGATCGTCCGCATCACGCCCACGGGCGTGGTCACCGCCGACGGTGTGACCCGGGAGGTCGACACGATCGTCGCCGCCACCGGCTTCGCCACCACCAAGTACCTGTCGGCGGTGTCGGTGACCGGGCGCAACGGCGTCCACATCGACGACGCCTGGGCCGACGGGGCCCGGGCGTACCTCGGGATCACCACCGCCGGATTCCCGAACCTCTCCATGATCTACGGACCCAACACCAACAACGGCTCGATCCTCACGATGCTCGAGTACCAGGTGGAGCACGCCCTCGCCCACATCCGGCGGATCGCCGCCGGCGAGGTGGCCTGGATCGACGTCAAGCCCGACGTCGAGGCCGCCTGGAACGACGTCGTCCAGGAGGCGATCGCCGGGGTGCGGGTGTGGCAGACCGACACCAACGGCTACTACCGCGTGGAGAGCGGACGGATGGTCACCCAGTGGCCGTTCTCGATGGAGCAGTTCCGCAGCTTCACCGCCGTCCCCGACCCCGCTGCGTTCGAGGTCTCCCCGGCCTGACCCCACACCATCCCGTCAGGGGACGCGGACGACCAGCTTCCCGACCGCGGTGCCGTCGGCGAGGGCGCCGACCGCCGCCGCTGCGTCGGCGAAGGCCACCTCCTCGACGACCGACGGCAGGCGACCGGCACCGAACACGTCGAGCAGCGCCTCGTGGTCGGCGAGGTTCTCGGCCCGCGTGTACCCGCCGGCGTACACCCCGACCAACGCTGCGTTGCGCCGCACCAGGGCCCACGGGTCGGGCCGGGCCCACGATCCGCTGGCGAAGCCCACGGCGAGCAGACGGGCGTCCCGGGCCAGACACCCGACGGTCGCGGCCGCCGCGTCACCACCGACCGGGTCGAAGACGAGGTCGACCCCTTCGCCGTCGGTCACCGCGAGGACGGCGTCGACGACCGGCCCGGCCGTGCGGTCGACCACGACGTCGGCACCGAGTCGTCGGCAGAGCGCCGCCCGTCGGTCGTCGGACACCACGGCGATCACCGTCAGGCCCAGTACCCGTCCGAGGGCCACCGCCGCGGCTCCCGAACCGCCGGCGGCACCCAGGACCAGCAGGCGCTCCCCCGCGACCGCCCGGCCGCGCC
>JAFMJM010000154.1 GCA_017853455.1 Acidimicrobiia bacterium
CCCCGGGCGACGACCGAGCAGAACTCGTGGCCGTACTCGGTGACCCCGAGGGCGTCGGCGGGGTCGTCGGGCACCACGTAGTACGAGTTCACGAAGTAGCAGTAGGCGTCGGGGCCCAGGCCGTCGGTCACGGGGTGGGCCCGGGTGGTGCGCACGGCGTTCCAGCCGATCTGGGGGACCCGCAGGGTGTCGGGGAACCGCTCCACCCGACCGGGCACCCAGCCGAGGCAGTCGACGTCGCCCTCGGCCGAGTGGTCGAGCAGGACCTGGAGGCCGATGCAGATGCCGAGGAACGGCCGCTGCTCCTCGACCGCCCAGCGGGTCAGGGGCTCGACCAGCCGGGACTCGTGCAGCGAGTCGATGGTGGCCCGGGCGGCACCGACCCCGGGCAGGATCACGGCGGTGCAGGCCCGGAGGGCCACGGGGTCGGCGACGAGCCGGTACGGCACCCCGAGGCGCTCGAGGGCGTAGCCCACGCTGGGGGCGTTGCCGGCGCGGTAGTCGATGACCCCGATCACCCGCCGCAGGCTACCGCCGACCCCGCGTCCGGTCGCTGGGTGGGGCTCAGTGCCCGTGGGTCGCGGCCGTCAGGGTGAGGACGGGCGCGGGGAGCTCGGGTTCGGGTGCCCCCTGCTTCGGGATCTCGATCCAGCGGACGACCTCGCCCGACGAGTAGGTCTGGAGGGCCTTGAAGACGACCCGCTTCCCGGCGCCAGGGAGCGGTCCCGCCGACACGGTGAACTGCTGGAACTCACCCGGCTCGATGCGGCCACCCGCCCAGACGATCCGGGAGACGACCTCGGAGATCGTGCCGTCCTCGGTCTTGATGGGCTTGGCGAGGGTGGTCCGCTCGACCGTCGCGGTCCAGCCCGGGACGGGCTGGATGCTGACGAACGGGATGGGGCGGTCGGTCGGGAGGACGACCTCGACCGAGACCGTGGCGGCGTCGTCGCGCTCGTTGGGGACGGCGAACGACAGGATCGAGAACGAACCGCGTGGCGCCGACGAGGGGTGGACCGAGACGTGGGCGGCCGCCGGCCCGGCGATCCCGACGATCACGGAGAGTGAGGCGACGGCAGTGGCGGCGAGGGTCGCGGCTCGCCGGAGACGGCTGGGGGTGCGGCGCACGGTGACTCCTTCCGGACGGGCCGATCGTGGGCGCGTCCCGACGGGCCGGAACATCCTCCGACGGGTTCGGTGAGGAGTTGGTCGACGCGCCGGGCCCGAAAGTTCCCCGGACCGACGGATCAGACCGCCTCGGCGGCCCGCACGGCCGCGACGAGGGCCTCGCGGGCCCGGGAGACCCGGGAGCGGATGGTGCCGACCGGAACGCCCGCCACGCCCGCCGCCTCCTCGTACGACAGCCCGAGGATCTGGGTCAGGACGAAGGCCTCGCGGCGGTCGTCGGGGAGGGCGGCCACGAGCGGTGCGAGGTCGACACCACCGGTGGCGTCGGGTCGGCGCCCGTCCCCGGCGGTGGATTCGATCCGGTCGCGGAGACGTCGGTCGCGTTGGCGGCGACGGACGGCGTCGGCGCACGTGCGGCGGGCGATCGAGAGGAGCCAGGTGCGCGCCGACGCGTCGCCCCGGTAGCGGGGCAGGGCCCGCCAGGCCCGGACGAAGACGTCCTGGGTGACGTCGTCGGCGGCATCGGGGCCGACCAGGTGGCGGGCCAGGCGCCACACCTCGGGCTCCGACGCCCGGATGAACGCCGCCAGGGCGCTGCGGTCGCCGTCGCGGGCGGCGACGAGGAGGGCGGTGCGCTCGTCCACGGATCGGGGACGATACTTGGGAACCAATTCGAACCAGGGACGGACTGCCCGGACATGGACTGCCGCAGCGCACACGACGCCATTTCGGACCGCCTCGACGGGCGCCTCGACGATGGTCGCCTCGACGACCACGCCCTCGACGCCCACCTGGGTTCGTGTGCGGCGTGTCGGGCCTACGCGGCCGACGCCGCCGCGTTGCACCGCCAGGTCCGGCTGCGGATCGCCGAGCCGGTTCCCGACCTCACGGCCGCCATCCTCACCGCCATCGGACGCGACTCCGATCACGCCCGGACGGGCAGCCTGCGCCTGGGGCTCGCCGCAGTGGGCGTCGTGCAGCTCGTCGTGGCGTTGCCCGCGCTGCTCCTCGGCGAGGACGCCGGTCTGCCCGCCCACACGGCGCGCCACCTGGGATCCTTCGCGGTGGCGTTGGCGATCGGCTTCCTCTTCGCCGCCTGGCGCCCCGACCGGATCGGCGGCGTGCTGCCGTTGACCGCGGTGCTGGTCGGGTGCCTGTTGATCGGTTCGGCCTTCGACGTCGCCCAGGGGCGCACCGCCGCGCTCACCGAGCTCGGGGCACACGCGACCGAGATCGTCGGCCTCGGTCTGCTCTGGGTGTTGGCTCGTGCGGTCCGCGGCCCGGACGGGAACCGCACCGGTCGATTGGCGACGGGGCCGACCATCTCGTGATCGGCGCGGTCCGTCGTCGGCTGGCGCGCCTCGGTGGGGCGATCGGGCTCGGCCTCGTCGTCGTCGTGGCCACCGCCGGCCCGGCGTGGGCGCACGCCTCGTTGGTCGAGTCGGACCCGGGTGCGGGCGCCGTGCTGGTCGACGCACCCCGGTCGGTCGACCTGCGTTTCTCCGAGTCCGTGACCGTCGAGCCCGACGGCGTGCGCCTCTTCGACGGTGACGGCGCCCGCGTCGCGACCGGCACGCCCGCCACCCCGACGGCCCGTGAGGTCCGGGTCCCGATCCGTGCTTCCCTGGCCGACGGCGCCTACGTGGTCACGTGGCGGGTCACCTCGGCGGACACCCATCCGGTGCGCGGTGCCTTCACCTTCACGGTCGGACAGGCGTCCGGGCCGGGCGCCGCCGACCCGTCGATCCTCGCCGACCGGCTGTTGCAGGACCAGGGCGGTGACCCCGCCGTGGGCGCGGCCTGGGCGGTGGTGCGCTGGCTCGCCTTCGTGGGCATCGCGGTGCTGGTCGGTGGCCTGGTGTTCGTGGTCGCGATCTGGCCGGGCGCCCGTGACCAGACCCGGACCCGCCGGATCGTCACGGCCGGCTGGGCGGTCCTGGTGGTCGCGACGGTGCTCGGGTTCGTGCTGCGGGGGCCGTACGTGGCGGCCGAGGGGCTCGACCGGGTGCTCGACGTCGGCCGCTGGGGGGAGATCGCCGGCACGCGCTTCGGCGTGGTGTGGCTCGTCCGGCTCGGGTTGCTCGCCGTCACCGGTTTCCTCCTGCACCGGTGCTTCGCCGGCCCGTCGGGGGAGCGGCGAACCCTCCCACAGTGGTGGACGGTGACGACCGCGGTGGTCCTCGTGGCGATCTGTGCCACACCGGCACTCTCCGGGCACCCGGCGGGCGGGGACCTGGTTGCCGTCGCCACCGTGCTCGACGCCGTGCACGTCACGGCGATGGCCGTCTGGCTGGGCGGCCTGGTGCTCATGGGCGCGGTGGTGGTCCGCGGCGACGACCCCGACGGGCGCCGGGCCGTCGTCGAACGGTTCTCCCGGATCGCCTTCTGGTGCGTCGCTGCTCTGGTGGCGACGGGAGCGTTCGCCACCTGGCGGGACGTCCGGACCCTGACCAACCTCCGTGAGACCGACTTCGGGCACATCCTCGTGGTCAAGGTCGCGATCTTCGCCCTGATGGTGGTCTTCGCCGCCTTCAGCCGGGAGGTCGTGGCCCGGCTCTTCCGGCGTCCGGCTCCCGGCGTCGCCGATGACGGACTCGAGGGCGACGGCGACGGCGGCGAGCCACTCGACCTCGAGGCACTGCGGCAGCGGGAATGGCGCTCATTGCGGCGTTCGGTCTGGACGGAGGCGGTGATCGGACTGGCGGTCCTGGCGGCCACGGCGGCGCTCGTCAACGCCGCACCGGCATCGGGGATCGTGGCGGGTGCGAACCAGGGGGTCGCCGGGGTCACCATGCGCGACCGGCTCGTCACGGTCGACGTCGCGGTGACGCCCGGGCGGGTCGGGGTCGACGACGTGCACGTCAACGTGTTCTCGCCCCAGGGGACGCCGTTCGACGCGAAGGAGCTCACGGTCACGATCGACCTGCCGGCCCTGGGCATCGCGCCGATCGCGGTGCCGCTGCGGCGGCTCGGCCCGGGGCACTACCTCTCGCCCGGCTTCACGATCCCCTTGTCCGGATCGTGGCGGGTCACGGCGAAGGCCCTGGTGTCCGACGTCGACCTGGTCACCCTCACCGGCCGGGTCCCGATCGGCTGACGGGTCAGGATCCGCCCGGGCGTCAGCGCAGCTGGCGGACCCCGTCGACGTCGCCCCGGAGCAGGATCGTCCAGAACGCGCAGTTCCCCGAGTGCAGGACGAGCCGCTCGAACGTCGACATCAGCACGACGGTCGCCAGCAGGTCGACGGCGTGGCGCTCACGACCGGGGAGGGCCTGGAGGTGCAGGCCCTCGCTCCCGCTCGTCACCGGGAGCTCCGCGATGCAGAACGCCGCGTCACCGAACCGCTCGAGGAGCGCGTCACGGACCTGCGCCTGGTCGCTCTGCACGAGCACCCGGTCGACCCCGCCGTGTCGGAGCGCAGCGCGCACCGACCGGACGTACCGGGTGAGTGACGACGGACGGATCTCCTCGACCTTGTCGGTCCCGCGGACCCACACGGCCACCGTGCGGCGCGGGTCCACGACGTACCGCTCGGCGAGGTCGTCCGCACGGGCGCGGACCGCCTCGCTCGGTCGGAAGTACGCGTCGACCCAGGGCCGCAGGGCGTCGAGGTCGAGCGAGCGGGCCGGGCCGTTGGCCGACCAGGGCAGGCCCTGGAGGTCGGCGGCCGGGTCCGGGGTCGGGAGCGGCGGCCGGGGCGGGGCGAAGAACCGGTCCCAGATGCAGCCCGTCGAGTCCTCGCGGTAGAGCGGGAACGCCGACGACGAGTCGATGCGCGTCACGGGGGCGGGGGCCCGCATCGCCTCCACCAGGGTGACGGTGCAGGTCGAGAAGAAACCGTGGTCGTGCTCGACCGTCAGGACGCCGTCGGCGAAGGTGGCGAACCGGCGTTCGTCGATCCAGCGGCGGGCGGCCGCCGCCGACCGGGCCGTGGGTGGGCGCGCCCGCCGGGGAGTTCGCACCCGTGGAGCCTAGGACCGGCCCCCTGCGGACGCGACGGAGCCCGGACCGGATCGGTCCGGGTGTTCGACGCGACGGAGCCCGGACCGTGGCGGCCCGGGCTCGGTGCAGGGTGGACCCGATGGGACTTGAACCCACGACCCCCTCCATGCCATGGAGGTGCTCTTCCAGCTGAGCTACGGGCCCCTGAGGAACGCCGACGATACCAGCGGGAGCCGGTCACCACCGGTGTCGGGGTCCCACGTCGCTAGCCTCGGGCGCTCATGCCCACCGATGCCGACGCCCCCGCCACCACCGACGGCCCCCGCGACGACCGCCCGGGTTTCCGTTACGACGCCCGGCTGGCCGCCGAGATCGAGTCCCGCTGGCAGGACGCCTGGGAGCGGGACCACACGTTCTGGGCCCCGAACCCGGTGGGCCCGTTGTCGGAGGGCTTCGACCGGGTGGCCGGCGAGGAGAAGCTCTACGTCCTCGACATGTTCCCGTACCCGAGCGGGGCCGGGCTCCACGTCGGGCACCCCCTCGGCTACATCGGCACCGACGTCTTCGCCCGCTATTGGCGGATGCGGGGCCGCAACGTCCTCCACGCGATGGGCTACGACGCCTTCGGCCTCCCGGCCGAGCAGTACGCCCTCCAGACCGGCCAGCACCCCCGGGTGACCACCGAGGCCAACATCGCCAACATGCGGCGCCAGCTGCGCGCCCTCGGGCTCGGGCACGACCCGCGGCGCGGCGTGGCCACCACCGACGTCGACTACTACCGCTGGACGCAGTGGATCTTCCTGCAGATCTT
>JAFMJM010000155.1 GCA_017853455.1 Acidimicrobiia bacterium
CCGGCGACCCCGACCCGGTCCGCGCCGCCGCCCGCGAGGTCGTCACCGCGGTCGACCGTCACCGGCACCGGGGAGCGCAACTCGTCCTCGACGCCTACAACGTCGACGTCGCCGCCGGCGACTGACGCCGCCGCCCGCGCCACCCGGTGTTACGGTGCCGGTCGTGACTGGCCCCCCCATCACGGGACTGAACGCCGGATTCCTCCATCTGGAGACCGCGACCTCTCCGCTGAACGTGGTGGGCGTCGTCTGGATCGACGACACCGCCGGATCGGGTTTCACGCGCGACGCCTACGCCGGACGGATCGCCGAGCTGGTCGACCGGGCGCTGCCGCTCCGCCAGCGCCCCGTCCGCCACGGGCGGGGTCTGGTGTGGGCGGACGGCCCCGTCGACCTGGACCACCACATCCGTGGGGTCGTCGCCCCTTCCGGAGCCGGCGCCCAGTTCGTGCTCGACGTCGCCGCCGAGATGGCCGGCAAACACCTTCCACGCGACCGGCCGCTGTGGATGCACACGGTCGTCGAGGGGATCGCGGGTCCCGACGGCGCGACCGCGGCGCTGGTCACGAGCATCCACCACGCACGCAACGACGGCCTCGGCGCCCTCGCGGCGCTCGCGGTGCTGGCCGGCGCGCCCGTCCCCGAGCCGGACACGGCGGCGCCGGCCTCACTCGTGCGTCGGGCGGCCCGACGGGTCCGGGGGACGGCCACCTTCGTCCGGGTCGTCGCGCGGGTCGTTCGTCGACGGCGGGCAGGGGAGCGCGTTCCGCGCGAGTCCTGGATGACGCCGCGGCTGCCGATCTCCCGCTCGATCACCACCGACCGGGTGCTGACGACCGTCGAGGTGCCGGTGGCCGACATGGCGGAGATCCGCCGGGCGTTCGGCGTGTCCTTCAACGACGCGTATCTGGCGCTGGTCGCCGGCGCCGTGCGGACCTGGCTGGGCCCGGCCTGCCCGGACGTGCCGGTCGTCGCCATCGTGCCGCTCTCCACCCGGGCGGGAGTCGACACGCCGACGAACCGGATCGGGATGTACTCCGCCGGTCTGCCCGTCCACCTGCCCGATCCGGGCGACCGGGTTCGCGACGTCACCGACGAGATGGCGGCCGTCAAGACGCGCCACGAGGACCACGTGGACGTGGGGCTCGACACCTACTTCGACGCGCTGCCGTGGGCGATGATCGGGCGCCGCTTCTCCCGTTACGCGGAGCGCGGGCGGGCCGACGTCGGCCGCCTGGCCGCCAACCTGGTGGCGTCGAGCATTGCGGGACCCCGCGAGATCCTGACCCTCGGCAACGCGCGTCTGGTGGGCATGGACGCCTTCGGTCCGGTCTTCGACGGAATCACCCTCAACGTCACCGGGCTGACCTACGTCGACCGGCTGCGGATCGGCATCACCGGTGCCCGGGGGATCGAGCCCGGCGTCGACGCCCTGGTCGATGCCATCCGTGCCGAGGCGGCCATCCTGGTCGCCGCCGCCCGGGAGCACACGGCCGGGGAGACGTCACCTCCGGAAGCGGAGACCGGGCAATAGGCTCGGCGCACGCCGTCGTCACCTCGACGCCGCACGTCGGGAGGCCACACGATCGTGAGCGAGCCCAGCACGAATGCCGGACTGCGGGTCCGGGCCGTCGACCTGGCCAACCGGGTCGGGGAGAAGTTCGTCCGCTGGCTCGACGGCTTCTTCGGGCGCAACTCCCTCGTCGGTGACCACGCGTTCTTCGACCTGGCCGACTTCCCGTGGGTCGCCGAGGTGGAGCGGCGCGCCGACGCCATCCGGGCCGAGCTCGACGACGTCCTCGACGACCTCGACCACCTGCCCAACTTCCAGGACATCTCCACCGACCAGTACTCCCTCACCCAGGACGACCGGTGGAAGACGTACTTCTTCGCCGGCTACGGGTTCGAGGTCGAGGAGCACCTGCGCCGCTGCCCCGAGACCGCCGCCGCGCTGCGGGCCGTCCCGGGCATGACCACGGCGATGTTCTCCATCCTCGCCCCCGGCAAGCGGATCCCGCCCCACGTCGGTCCGTACAAGGGTGTGCTCCGCTACCACCTGGCGCTGCGGGTACCCGAGCCGCTCGACGCGTCGGGCATCACCGTGCGCGGCGAGACCCGTCACTGGACGCCCGGGCGCAGCCTCGTCTTCGACGACGTGTGGGAGCACGAGGCCTGGAACGGCACCGACGAGGTCCGGGTGGTGCTGTTCGTCGACTTCGTCCGGCCGATGCGGACCGCCGCCCGGTGGGTCAACGCGGTGGTGCTGAAGGCGATCGCCTACTCACCGTTCGTCCAGGACGGCAAGGCCCGCCACCGCGACTGGGAGAAGCGCTTCGAGGCGCTCCGCAACCGGAACTGATCGACGGGCCGGTCAGGCCTCCGGCCCGAGGATCTGGTCGGCGCCGTCGAGGACCTTCTGGATGATGTCGGCGGCCTCGTCGAGGATCTCGGGCGTGTGGTCGACCATCAGGCTGAGGCGCAACAGGCCGGCGTTGCCGTGGCTGGCGGGCGGGATCACCGGATTGGCGAACACCCCGCACTCGAAGAGCTCCCGGAAGCACAGCACGGTCGACACGTCGTCGTGGTGCTTGAGGGGGATGGTCACGATGGCGCTCTCGGCCGGATTGGTGCGCACCCCGCGGTCGGAGAGGGCCTGCACCAGGTGCGCGACGTTGTCGGCGAGCACCTGGACCCGCTCCGGCTCGGAGCGCAGCACGCGCAGGGCCGCCAGCGCCGCCGCGACCGACCCGGGGGTGTTGGATGCCGTGAAGATGAACGGCTCCGAACTCACCCGGAGCAGCTCGATCGCCTCGGCGCTGCCGATCACGGCGCCCCCGCACGATCCGAGCGTCTTGGAGAACGTGACCGTGGTGATCGCCACCCGGTCGAGGACTCCCGCCGCCTCGGCCGCCCCGCGCCCGAGGGCACCCACGACCCCGAGCCCATGGGCCTCGTCGTCGAACAGGAAGGCGTTGGGCGTGCGGTCGACGACCTCGACGATCTCGGGCAGCGGGGCGGTGTCGCCCCGCATCGAGTAGACGCCGTCGACGATGACGCCCTTGACGTCCTTCTCGGGCAGCCCGGCCAGGATGGTGGCGAGCTGGTCGGCGTCGTTGTGCCGGAACCGCTTCATGCGCGCACCCGACAGCTTGACCGACGTGACCAGGGAGTTGTGGGCCTCCTTGTCGATCACGGCGTGGTCGGAGCGGCCGAGGTAGCCCGCCACCCCGCACAGGTTCGCGACGTAGCCCGTGGAGAACACGAGTGCGTCGTCCTTGCCGTAGAAGTCGGCGAGCTCGGCCTCGAGGTCACGGTGGAGGGGCAGCGTCCCGTTGAGCAGCCGCGAGCCGGTGACCCCGGTCCCGAAGCGGCGGGTGGCCTCGAGGGCAGCCTCGACCACCTCCGGGTGGTACGACAGCGAGAGGTAGTTGTTGGAGCCGAAGTTCACGACGTCGCGGCCCTCGATCGAGAACCGGGGCGTGGCCGCCGACTCGACCATCTTGTAGTAGGGCCAGAGACCCGTCGCCCGGGCCATGCGGTACGGCTCGATCCGCGGGAACGCCTCGAGCTTGTCCTTGAACACGTCCATGTGGTGCCCCCTGAGGTTGCGCAAGGCTAACCCGGTCGGGACGGGCCCGGAGCCATGCCGGGATCACTGGCGGACCCGCCCGGTGCGCCCGGGCCGGTCAGGGGTTCAGGGCCGGGACGGCGCCCGGGTCCTCGAGGACCCGCTTGAAGTGCTGGATCGACCGCCAGGCCACGATCCCGTCCTCCGTGCGCTCGTCGAACGTGAAGGCGACCCGCATGGTCCGCCGCCGGTCGGGGCCGCTGGTGGGCGACCCCGGATCGGTGTTGGGGCGGCCCAGCACGGCGAACACCCCGGCCGTGCCGTACTCGTAGAGGTGGTGGTAGCCGGCGGGCATTCCGAACGACGCCATGTGGGCGAGGAACGCCGACGTGTACATCGGGTCGCCCTCGATCCAGGCCCGGGGGAGCACGCCGTAGGCGTCGAGGGCCCGCATGGCGGCGACGAACACCCGCCGCAGCACGCCGGGCAGCATCAGGATCCAGCGGAGCTCACGGTCGGTGTGGGTGGGGCCGCCGAAGCGCTCGGCCCGGGTCTGAGCCATGACCCCCGCCACCAGGTCGGCGAACGACTCCTCGGGGTCGAAGACCCGCTTGACCGTCGCCGAGTCGGCGCTGCTCTCACCGTCGCCCTTGAGGCGGCGCTTGACCGCATAGGTGAGCGTGATCTCCCGCCGCTGGTAGAGCCGCCCGCCCATCACGAAGCGGTTCATGGTGGGCCAGCGGACCATGCAGTCGCGGATCGCCCAGAGCGCCAGGTGGAACACGTCGGCGTTGAGCCCGGGGTGGGCCTCGTTGAACGCCCGGATCCAGGCGTCGCACTTCTGGAGCTGGACGTACTCGTCGAAGTAGAAGGCCGACTCGTTGCGGCCGCGCATCATGTAGGGCATCGCGCGGCGGGTGTAGTCGAGACCGGTGACCAGGTCTCCGTCGACGCGGCGCCAGATGGACATCATCCAGAGCGTAGGTCCGGCGGGCCGATTCGCGCCGAACCCGCCCCACCGGGGCGGGGTAGCGTGCCTCCGTGGCCGACCGTCCCGCCGTCGAGGAACCCGCTATCGCCACGCCGGCGACGGGGGTGACATGGTGACCGGCCGGCTGGCCGTGGTGGCCGGGCACTCGGTCCTCGGGCGCGGCTTCGGTGGCCTGACCGACGGGGCCCGGTCGGTGACCACGGGCAACGGGGTGACCGTCCTCGAGACCGACCCCGTCGTCTTCCTCCAGCGCCACGGTGAGCCCTACCGGGCGCCCCACCGCATCGACCACCACGCCCACGCCGACGCCCTGGTCGAGCGGGGGTGCGACCGGGTCCTGGCCGTCGGGAGCGTGGGCGGGCTCCGGACCGACCTCGGGCCCGGTGTGGTGGTGGTCCCCGACGACTTCATCGCCCTCCACGGCGGCACCGGGAGCCGCCACGACGACCACGGGGGCCACGCCGTCCACGGGTTCACCCCCGGCTGGCGGTCCCGGGTCCGTGACGCCTGGGCCGCCCACGCCCCGACCGCGCCGGTCGACGGCGGGACCTACTGGCAGACGAGCGGCCCCCGGTTCGAGACCCCCGCCGAGATCCGGCTGCTGGCGACGTTCGCCGACGTCGTCGGCATGACCGTCGCGGGCGAGGCGGTCGCCGCCTCCGAGGCCGGCCTCGCGTACGCCGCGGTCTGCATCGTCGACAACCTCGCGAACGGCGTCGGCGACGGACACCTCACCCTCGAGGAGTTCGAGGCCGGCAAGCGGGCCAACCACGCCATGCTGGTGTCCACGCTGGCGGGCGCGATCCCGGACCTGGCCCGATGAGCACGCTCGTCGTCCGGGGCGCGGCGCTCGCCGACGGCGCGGACCGTTCGGTCGTCGACGTCGTCTGCACCGACGGCCGGATCGTCGCGATCGGACCGCCGGCGGTGGAGGCGCCCGTCGACGCCACCGTCCTCGACGCCACCGGCTGCCTGGTCCTGCCCGGCCTGGTCAACGGACACACCCACGCGGCCATGACGATCTTCCGCGGGTGGGGTGACGACCTGCCGCTCATGGAGTGGCTCCAGACCCGGATCTGGCCCGCCGAGGCCCGCCTCACCCCCGACGACGTCTACTGGGGCACCCGGGTGGCGGTGGCCGAGATGCTCCGGACCGGCACCCTCGGGTTCTGGGACATGTACTGGCACGGCGAGGCCGTCGCCCGGGCCGTGGTCGACGGCGGAGGCCGCGGCGTGCTGAGCAGCGTCGTGTTCGACGGCCTCGACCCCGAGGTCGGACGCCGCAACCGGTCGGCCGTGCTCGACGG
>JAFMJM010000156.1 GCA_017853455.1 Acidimicrobiia bacterium
CCGACCCCACCGTCGGGATGCGGTCGTTCGAGGCCCCGGCCGGGGCGGCGATCGTCATGCACGGACGGATGTGGCACACGTCGGGCGCCAACCGCAGCGCCGACCGGGAGCGGATGCTCCTGTTCGCCGTCTACGCCAGGGCGTTCCTGCGCCTCCAGGCCAACTGGTGGCAGGTGCTCCCGCGCGAGATGCAGAAGACCATGCCCGAGGAGCTGCGCCTGCGGATGGGCCTCGTCTGGCCCAACCGGGGCTACGGCTCCTACCTGATGCGTTCCAACCCCCAGCCCACGCTCGGCGGCTGAACCACCGCCCGAGCACCCGCGTGCGGCGTCTCGATCCGTGCCCGGGGAGGGAGTCGAACCCTCACGCCCCGTGGGGGGCAGGCGGGTTTAAGCCGCCCGTGTCTGCCGTTCCACCACCCGGACCTCGGGCGAGGCTAGGCCCGCCGGAGCTCCGCCGCCCGCGTCCGGGCTCGGCTGGGGGGTCCATCCGGCGTCGGCCGACGTCCCGGCGACGGAGGCGGCCAGCGCCGTGCGGGCCCGCAGGGCGGCGTCGCCGGTGAGGCCGTTGGCTGCGACCACTCCCTCGACCAGGTCGGCGACGACCTCGTCGAAGGGGCGTTCGCGCAGGCGCACCGACACCACCACACCGCCGGGATAGCGCCGCAACGTGCGGGTCGCGCCCGGCACCCGCGGCGGTGAGCGGAACGCCGGCACCGCCAGGCCGGCCGCCCGGGTGGCGTCGGCGAGGGTGCGCGCCGCGGTGGCGAAGCGTCCGACCGCCGTCGGCTCCGCCGGTGTCGCCCTCGGCTGGCTCCTCGGCTGGTTCTTCGGCTCGTTCCTCGGCTGGTCCCGCGGCTGGTTCCTCGTCTCGTGCTGCATCGTGTCTCCCACTCCCATGTCCACGAGTGTGGTGAGCGGGTGTGACAGTCATCCGGGCCGGTGCCGGCGAGCCGCGGGTACGGTCCGACCCGTGCGGTGGCGCTCCGACCTCGACCGGCCCATCGCCGCCCTCGCGGTGCCCGCGCTCGGTGCCCTCGTGGCCGAGCCCCTCTACGTGCTCGCCGACACCGCCATCGTCGGCCACCTCGGCACCCGTCCGCTCGCCGGCCTCGCCGTGGCGGGCATCGTGCTCACCGCCGCGTTCTCGCTGTGCAACTTCCTCGCCTACGCGACCACCGGCGCCGTCGCCCGCCGCACCGGTGCCGGGCAGCACCGGGAGGCCGTGGCCATCGGGATCGACGGCGCCTGGCTCGCCGCCGGGATCGGCGTGGTGCTGGCCGCGCTCGGGGTGGTCGGCGCCCCGTGGATCGTCGACGCCATGGGCGCCTCGGCCCGGGTCCACCCCGACGCCGTGACGTACCTGCGGATCGGCGCGCTCGGAGCCCCGGCGTTCCTCGTGATGTTCGCCGGGACGGGCTTCCTGCGCGGCCGCCTCGACACCCGCACCACCCTCGTCATCGCCGTGGCGGCCAACGTCGTCAACCTGGTGCTCGAGGTCGTGCTGGTCTACGGGTTCCGTCTCGGCATCGCCGGGTCGGCGTGGGGCACGGTCGTCGCCCAGGTGCTGGCGGGCGCGGTCTACGTGGCGATCCTGCGGCGGGCCGCCCGGTCCACCGGCGCGACCGTCCGGCCCGACCGCCGGGGGATCGCCACCGTCGCCCGGGTGGGTGCCCCGCTCGCCGTGCGGACCGGCTCGCTGCTCGCCGTGTCGGTCACGACCACGGCGCTCGCGGCGCGCATCGGCGACGTCGCCGTCGCCGCCCACCAGATCGCCTTCCAGGTGAACCTGCTGCTCGCCCTCGTGCTCGACGCCCTCGCCATCGCGGGGCAGGCGCTCGTGGGCCGGGCGCTCGGCGCCGACGACGCCCCCGCCGCCCGCTCGGTCGAGCGTCGCCTGGTGGCCCTCGGTGTGGTGCTCGGCCTCGGGCTCGCCGTCGTGCTGGCGGCCACCGCACCGTGGTTCCCTGCGGTGTTCACCGGATCGCCCGGGGTCCGGCACCTGACCACGCAGGTGCTGTGGATCGTCGCCGCCATGCAGCCGCTCGCCGCGGTGGTGTTCGTCCTCGACGGCGTGCTGATCGGCGCCGGCGACCAGCGCTACCTGGCCTGGGCGATGGTGGTGGCGTCGTTCGGGGTGTTCGCTCCCGTGGCCGCCGGGGTGACCGTCGCCGGTGGTGGCCTGCTCGCCCTGTGGGGCGCCATCGCCGCCTGGCTCGTCGCCCGGGGCGTGGGGATGGTCGGCCGGGCCCGCACCGACCGCTGGCTCGTCACCGGCGCCGTGCGCTCCTGAGCCGACCCGCGGCGGCCCGGCCTGCCAGGATCGCGGCGACCCGTACCCCGCTCCCCCGAGCCCCGGAGGCCCCGTGTCCGCCACGCTGCACGTCGACCGCCACGACGCCGTCGTCGTCCTGACCCTCGACGACCCCGAGCGCCGCAACGCGTTGAGCCCCGAGCTCGTCCCCATCATCGTCGCCACGATGGCCGAGCTCGCCGACGACCCCTCCTGCGGGGCGGTCGTCGTCACCGGCGCCGGCAAGGCGTTCTGCTCCGGTGCCGACCTCTCCAACCTGCTGGCCCTCACCGCCGCCGAGGGGGGCGACCCGACCGAGGTCCGGGCGATCTACGACGGCTTCCTCGCCTTCCGCGACAGCCCGCTGCCCACCATCGCCGCCGTCAACGGGCCGGCAGTCGGCGCCGGGTTCAACCTGGCCCTGGCCTGCGACGTACGGATCGCCACCCCCGCGGCACGCTTCGACACCCGCTTCGCCCAGATCGGTCTGCACCCCGGTGGCGGGCACGTGTTCATGCTCGACCGGCTGGTCGGCCCGCAGACCACCGCGGCCATGGCGCTGTTCGGTGAGCGGGTCGACGGCGAGCGGGCCGTCGACCTCGGCCTGGCGTGGCGGTGCGTCGCGCCCGAGACGCTGATCGACGAGGCGGTCGCCATGGCGACGCGGGCCGCGGCGGTGCCGCGCGAGCTCATGGCCGCGGTCAAGGCCACCACCACCGACGCACCCTGGCACGCCGACTTCGAAGCCGCGGTGCGGGTCGAGCTCGAACGGCAGGCGTGGTCGTTCGCCCAGGGTTGGCTCAACGACATCGTCGGGAAGTGACCGGTCCGTCGCGCCGGCTGCGCCCGCTGCGGCACGCCGGCGCCGACGGCATCAGCCCCAGAGGCTGAAGCGCTTCCGCCCGAGGAACTCGCGCTCGTAGTCGTCGCGCCGCTCGTCCCACTCGGTGGCGGTGAGGGCGTAGCGCACGTGGTCCTCCCAGACCCCGCGGATCTGGAGGAGCCCGACGGCGGTGCCCTCGTCGCGCAGCCGCAGCTTCTCGGCGACCCGGCGGCTGCGGGCGTTGCGCGGCACGATCACCGCCTCGACCCGGTGCAGTGCCAACTCGTCGAAGGCGAAGCGCAGCACCAGCACGACCGCCTCGGGCACGTAGCCGTTCCCGGCGTGGGTCTCGTCGATCCAGTAGCCGACGAACGCCGACTGGAACGGCCCGCGCGACACGCTGCCGAGGCTGACCTCACCGACGAACTCGCCGGTGCGCAGGAAGATCCCGAACCCGTACGCCGCGTCGAACTGACGCTGACGCTCCCAGGCGCCGCACCGGGACCGGAACGCGGCGGCGTCGGCCACCGGGTCGGGACTCCCGGGCTCGGGCATCGGCTCCCAGACCTCGAGCCAGTCACGGCTGCGGGTGCGCACCCCGCGCCACTGCTCCCAGTCGTCGGCGCGCAGCGGCCGGAGCTCGACCCGGGGTCCGGTGAGGAGGTTGGAGCGCCGCACCGGGCGACGGTAACCCCGGGACGGCGTCGGGCACCAGCGCGCCCGCCCGGGGCCGGTCCGGAGCCCGATCCGGTTCCGATCGCACCGGGATCCGGGCCACCCGACGAACCGGTCGGCGGCGTCCGGGTGCGGGTCGGGCGCCGGTTAGCGTGCCCCGGATGACGACGGGCGGCGGCAACGACGGGAACGGCTCCACGGGCGCGAACGGCGACGACCGTCTGGTGTGGCTCGACCTCGAGATGACCGGCCTCGACACCGACCGCCACGTGATCGTCGAGATCGCCGCACTCGTCACCGACGGGAACCTCGTTCCCCTCGACGACGGCATCGACCTCGTCGTCCACGCCTCGCCCGCGGAGCTGGCCGAGATGGACGGCCACGTCACCAACATGCACACCCGCTCGGGGCTCCTCCCCGAGATCGCTGCCGCCACCCTCACCGTCGCCGAGGCCGGGGCGCAGACGCTCGAGTACGTCAAGCGCCACGTGCCCCGGGCGGGCACGGCGCCGATGTGCGGCAACTCCATCGGTGTGGACCGCCGCTTCCTCGACCGGTACCTGCCCGAACTCGACCGGTACCTGCACTACCGCAGCATCGACGTCTCCACCCTGAAGGAGCTCTGCCGCCGGTGGGCGCCCGAGGCCTACGCCGCCCGCCCGAAGAAGGCCGAGTCGCACCGGGCCCTGGCCGACGTGCGCGAGTCGATCACCGAGCTCGCGTACTACCGCGACGCGTTCCTGCGCCTGGCGGCCCACGCCGACTGAGCGCCGAGCCCGACCTCGCCGGACCGCGATCGGTCGGGCGTCAGGGGTCAGGGGTCAGGCGCCAGGCGCCGGGGGTCAGGCGCCGAGGATCTCCCGGAGCGCACCCATCAGCGCCACGACCGAACGCTCCCGCGCCGTGTGACCCATGCACCCGATGCGCCAGGCCTTGCCGGCGAACGCACCCAGTCCACCGGCGACCTCGATGCCGTACTCGGTGAGCAGCGTGCGCCGCACCCCGGCGTCGTCGAGGCCCTCGGGGATCCAGGCGGTGGTGAGGTCGGGGAGGCGGTGTCCCTCCTCGGCCAGCAGCGTGAACCCCAGTTCGGGGAGCTGCGACTGCAGGAGGTCGCCCACGCGCTGGTGGCGCGCCCAGACGTTCTCCAGGCCCTCCTCGAGCACGACGCCGAGCGCGGCGTGCAGGGAGTAGACCATCGAGACCGGCGCCGTGTGGTGGTACACGCGGCTCGCTCCGGCGACGTAGTTGGCGATGAGGCCCAGGTCGAGGTACCACGACTGCACCGGCACGGTGCGGGAGGTGATGCGCTCGACGGCCCGCGGCGAGAACGACACCGGCGACAGCCCCGGAGCGACGCTCAGGCACTTCTGGGTGCCCGAGTAAACGGCGTCGACGCCCCAGCCGTCGACCTCGAGCGGGATGCCGGCCAACGACGTGACGGTGTCGAGCACGAAGAGGGTGTCGGTGTCCTGGAGGGCGCGCAGCGGCGCCACCTCGTTGCGCACACCGGTGCTGGTCTCGGCGTGGACCACCGCGACCAGCCGGGCGTGGGGGTGCTGGGCCTGGGCGTCGAGCAGACGCTGCGGGTCGAGGGCCCGGCCCCACTCCTCCTCGATGCGCACGACCTCGGCACCGCACCGGCGGGCCACCTCGCACATGCGGTCGCCGAACACGCCGTTGGCGCCGACGATCACGGTGTCGCCGCACTCGACCAGGTTGACGAAGCACGCCTCCATGCCCGCCGACCCCGTGCCGCTCACGGGCAGGGTGAGCGGGTTGGTGGTGCGGAACACCTGGCGGAGGCGGTCCATCGTCTCGTCCATGATCCCGATGAACTCGGGGTCCATGTGCCCGAGCATCGGCCGACCGAAGGCGGCGACGGCGTCGGGGTACGGGTTCGACGGGCCGGGGCCCATGAGGAGTCGGTCGGTCATCACCCCCCGCACGATACCGACCGCCGCGGTCCACTCCGATGCCGGCTCGGTCGTTCCCTCCGGCTCACGACTCCGATCCGGTGCGTGCGGACCTTCTCGTTGTTTGGGTGATTGTGGGGCCTCTGGCCCCAAC